>CAYSOW010000006.1:0-41874 GCA_964432715.1 uncultured Bacteroides sp. | reverse complement strand
CACCGGCAAGAATACTTACGTAAATCCAACGTTGGCGGTGAAATATAATTTCTAAGTGATTGACAAATTTAAATTCAACCGTCAATTTCGAATTACATCGGGGTGCCTTTAGAATTTCAGACAGCCCGATGTAATTTTTTCATCCACCAAACCATTCAGATAAATTTCCAGGTTCGTGTAGAGTTTAGATTGTTCGTACTGATCGCCGCGTTTCTTGAAACCATACAGGCGCTCGTAATAGTCGGGAATACCATCCCCATTGGAATCCTTCGAAGCACGAGCTATCTCCTTACGAGTGGCAGTCAGTTCCGGCCACGGATCAGGGTGCGCAGCATCCTTCACATCCTCCTGCGTATCAATAATGCCATCCACACCATACGTAGCAACCCCCAAGCGCGTATCGTTCACCATCACCGAGTCGAGCCGATCGCGCACCAAGACGCCCTCACGCACCTTGATACATCCAGCGTAATCCAGCACCCGACGGTAAGCCTCCTCCGCAGTGAAAGTCGTTGTCTCCGGGAAAGGAATCGGTTCATTGATACGCAGCGTGTCACGCGTTGCCTGCGTGTAAGTACTATCATTCGTTTCATTAAGAATCTGATTATAGATGCCATATGTCCAATTATCTCGCGTCACCTCCTCAAAACGTGGATTCACATTTCCTTCCACAAAATACTTGCCCCACACATGCCACATCGGGTACCAACGATTGAGTTCACCGAACTTGTTATGACAGTAGGCCGTGGTGCGCACACCCGGTGCTGCGATGCGTTGTTGAATGGTTAAAGGCACCTTCTCTGTAGCCGGTCCCGGCTTATAATAATTATTGACGATATTGACATTCATACCCTCTCCGCCGTAGCAGCCATTGCCCGCCCAATTGTAGATCACATTGTTGCGCAAATCCAACCGTTCATCCAGCTGCGTATTCACACTCGGTCCCAGGCGCGGTGTGCGACTGACATGATGGCACAGCAGATTATGAATATAAGAGCATCCACTACCGCCCCAGTTGCCACCATATCCATGCTTTCCCTTCGAGTGGCCACAGTCGTTCATACTCTGCGAGACAATGCACCACTGCACAGTCAGATTTTTGCCGGCATAGACCGAGCAACACTCATCAACACTCCAGCTGATGGAGCAATGATCGATGATCAGACTATCGGCACCCATAGAGCCCAAAGCATCACCTTCGTGACGATCGACATGCCGATTGCCCAGACGAAATCGGAGATAGCGCACGATGATGTTATTCGCATTCAGTGTAAAAGGAAAGTCAGCAATACAGATACCATCGCCCGGAGCCGTTTGTCCGGCAATGGTCAGCGCCCCTTTCCGCACAGGCAGCGCCGCCTTCAGATGGATGGTACCCGCCACATCAAAGACGATGGTACGCGCCCCCGCTTGTTCGATGGCATAGCGCAACATACCCTTCTCCGGTGTAGTGCTGTCTTCTAAAGTTGTTACATGATATACGGCTCCGCCGCGTCCTCCCGTGGCGCAACGTCCGAAGCCTTCCGCCCCCGGGAAAGCAGGTACCTGCTGTGCCTTCATCGGCATCAAGCTTCCACCCAGAAGCAGCAACAGCAGGAAAAGTTTCTTCATTGAATGATTCATACTAAGATTTTTGGTTTTTATTTGACGGGGGCAAAAGTAATAAATGTATTCGTAAAAAACAACCCCGCACCATGCCACTTGCGATGTACGAGCAAGCGGCACGTGCGGGGCTGCATTGAGACAGTTAGTTAGACGCTCGGCGAAGGAGTAAGTTACTCCGGCACATAGATAATGTCACCGTTCTCCAGCTCGTAAGCCACGCCGACCCGTTTTCCCTTGTTGCCCTCAGAAGAACTATCCTCCGAAGGCGTATAGCGATTAATCTTCTCGCCCTCCTTCGTGATAATCTCCATGTTCTCCTTGCCCGGATTCTTCACCATCGTGAAATCCTCCTGCGAGAACATCTCCGTCATGTTGTAACGACTCACCAGCGCCACCATCAGGGCGACGGCAAAGACCATGGCCACGTCGAAGAGGTTGCTCACCACACTCATCGGGTCCATGTCCTCCTTTTTCTTCAATAGATTTCTACGCATAGACGCCCCTCCCCGTTAAGCAACCGATTGTTTCTGCAGTTCGGCCACATAATCCAGCATGGCGAGGTCGCGTACATACCAACGCTCCTTGGTCTGCTGCGTAACGAAACCGATGGCACTGATGACCAAACCCACCACCGTAGTGGCGAAAGCCACCTGCATGTTGTAGGCCATGGAAGCGATGTCACCGGTGGAAAGGCCCACCAGGGCGGGACCCATCGGAATCAATGTTCCCATCAAACCGAGAATCGGACCCATCTTCGTCAGCGTCTTGGAAACTGACAAACTCTTGTCGGCCTCAATCTCATACGACGAGAGCAGCAAGTCGACGCGCGCCTGATTGCCCTTGTTGGCAATTATCTGACGAAGATAATCGACCACCAGCGACGAACTCTTCGCAGGAAGCGAAGCCGCAAACGAGTCCAAATCGGCCGCATCGAGCGACTTGATTTGCTCGGAGAGCTTCGCGTTCACACGCTTCACCGTGAGATACTGTCCGAAGAAACCACCAATCATCAGCAGTGCACGGACAAAGAAAAGAATCAGCAACACAATCACCGGCACCAAGAGTCCGGTAGAGATCCAATAGAGGATATTTGAAATGATATTCATAGGATATGCAATTATATTTTTTGTTTACGAATTTTACGTTGATAATACAGCCAACCGGCCAAGGCACCGCAGAGGAAAATAATGAGAATACCCGCCAAGGCACCCCACTCCACCTCACTCGTTCCTTCCACCGCCGTGCGACCGTTGACGGTAGCGATGATGCCGAGGATAGCGATGAGCGCATTCACCAGAAAGGTGAGTTCCAAACGCAAATCGAGTTCGGGCAACAGCCACTTCAATCCAAAGCCCAGCAGGACAAAGAGGACGAAGAGCAATGCAGCCAAAGTGTAAGCGATGGTGGTAAACGCCACGCCCGGGAAGGCAAAGATGGTGTACACCAATACGCCGAAAAGCGTCGGGAAAATCAGCAGACCGGGAATCCACTTCAGAAAAAGACGCAAGAGCAACCCCAAACGCGTGGAGCGATCGTGCACCTCCTTCTGCGCGGTGAACACACAAAACGCCATGCTCATCACCACATCCACCGTGAGCAACACGGAGAGGTCGAGCATCAGCGAAGTGTCGCCCAGCCAATCGGCAATCTGCGTCTTCGACTGCTCCGTCGCCGCATCCCAGCTGAATGCCACAAAGAGCGCCACCACCCCGCTGAGGAGCAACACTCCCCAGGGGCGATGGGCGGTCAGCTTCAGGGCAAAACTGAGGCTGACCAGCAACATGATAATCAAAACGACCAATTCCATTATTCCATCATTTTTCTGCGACGTTTCACGAGCAAGAAGATGCCCACCAAAGCCACCAGCACCACCACGGCCACAATGACTCCATTGACCACACTCGTCACAGCGTTGGTCTGATTGAGTTCCTCTTTCTTCATCACCATGCCGTCATCGGCAGAGGCAGCCTCCGCACGAATCTGCGCAATGTGCTGATGATACTCCTTCGCTGTAGAAGCATCCACCTTCGAGGCGATAAATTCGCGCAACTTCGGATTGTTGCAGACAAAGCCGGAGCATGAAGGTTGGTACTGATTGACAATCTCCGTGTGCAGCTCGGCAATCGCCGCAATCTGCTCGTCAGTGGCCTTCCACATGCCCTTACGCACGGTCTCCAGCATCACCGCCGTCACCTCCTCCAGCGCCGCCGGGTTCTTAGAAGTGAAGAACTCCTTCGTGCCGAGGTGCTGCTTATCCTGCACATAAGTGTCATAGATATCATCCCACAACTCATTGTCGATGGCCGCCGGTTTCATCACGTTCCAGCCGTAGGTGTTACGCACCACGTCGGCAAAGGTGTTGGCATCTCCGGCGCCCCCCTTCATCTTCTCCTTAATATAAGTAGGGTTCAGGATGGTAGTGCGACTCTCCACACCGATGGCCTCCTTCACCTCCTGCATCTTCACATTGTTACGGTTGCGATAGTCGCTGAGGTACGCTTCCGGGTCTTTACCGGTAACATTGCGCACCGCAAGGTTCATACCACCCATGAACTCGTAGACATGGTCGAGACTGAGGGCGCCCCAGGTGTTGCTCTGACGCGGCTGCACCACCACCTCCGTGTTGGTAAGAGCAGCCTCAAAAGCAAACTCGCGCATCTTTTCCCAATCCTCCTCGCTACCGTAGAAGGCACCCATATTATTCATATAGGTCTCTGCAATCTCGCTCTCATTCTCCCAGCGATCGCCAGCCTCCACCATCTCCTGGATGCCACTGCCATAGTTGCCGTTGACACCACCGAAGACACGGGCGGTAGAGAGTTCACGCGCCTCTTTCGGTGTAACCCCTTTGCTCACCAGATGGCGCTCGGAATCCACCACGCCCTGTGCCACAAAATTGGCGTACTCCTTATCCTTAGCCTCCGCAGCCATCTGTACAGCGCGGTTGATCAGGAAGAGACGCGAAGCCGCCAAGTCGCGCAACTGACCGCTGGTCTGCACCACCACATCAATACGGGGGCGACCGAGTTCCTTGGAAGGAATCAAGCGGATGTCGGACACACGACCGAAGGGGTCACGCACCGGTTCTACACCCAGCATATAAAGCACCTGTGCGATGGTGGCTCCTTCTGTCTCAATAAACTCACTGCTCCAGAGGGTGTAGCTCACCTTCCGCGGGAGTGAATCGTTATGGTTTTTGCGATACATCGCCAAGGTATTCTCTGCCAATGTCTTGCCCTTCTCCCAAGCAGCTGCCGAAGGAGTCTCCTCGGCATTCACTGCAAACATGTTGCGACCGGTGGGAAGGACGTTCGGATTGAGGATGGGGTCACCGCCGGAAGTAGGGGCAATGTAACCACCGTTCAATCCATTGACCACCGAAGCCAACTCGGCCTCGGGACTGTTCTTGAGGGCTTCGCGATAGCTGTCTACACGCTGTACGGCACGCTGCACTTCCATGATGGCATTCACTTGTGCACGCTGCGCTTCTGTCAGCTCGGGCGCCATCGTGATACCCATCGCCTTCATGGCCTCCGCATGACCGCCTCCCATGGCTTTACCACCCATGGAAGAGCCACCCTTCGACTTGCCTTTCTTCATCGCCGCCTCCATCTTCTTCAGGGCAGCCTCATCGGCACCCATCTTCTTCGCCATGGCGAGGGCCACCTCGGGCGACATACCCGGAATGCCCTTCGGATGCGACGGCTTCGCTTGTTGAGCTCGATCTTTCAACTTGGCGGTAGGTTTGGGCGAAGGCATGGAAGAACCCATCACCATCATCCGCGAGAAGAGGTCCTTCGAGCTATTCAATGCCTCTTCGGTCTCCCGTGCCCACTTGAGTTCATCCGTCGTAATGCCTGCCAAAGCACAGAGATCGGCATCCGAAGCCACACGGTGCGAAGCGAGCAACTTGCTGACTAACGCACGGGCGGGACGGACATAACGTTCGGTGAAGAGCGCCTTGTGTTTGGTAAGGTCAGCCGATGCCTTGCCGCGAGTGCGGTCGAGGGCAAAGAGACTATAGGCTACGGGATCTGCCGTCATAGCCAATACAGTAGCCTGGATGGAAGCATCCTCATAAGGCTCGCCCAGCACATAGTGCTTACCCGTGATTTTCTCGTTGGCCAGTTCCTCGGCAAAGCCCTCGATGCGAGCCACCTCCTCTTCCGAGTAAGGCTTGCTCATCACACTGTCGAGACGCAGTTCGCGATGAATACCCAACTGCACGGTGAGTTTCTTCACCGCCAGCGAGGCCTTCTCCACCGCAGCCGCGTTAGGCTGATCCTGCGCTGCCAATTTATTATAGGTGTTAATGGCTTCAGAAAGCTGACTATAGATGGTACGTACATTACTCTCCAGGAAAGGCGGAGTCAGATAGTTGATGATGGCGGCATAACTACGACGTTTGGCCATCATCGCCTCTCCCACGTTGCTGGTGGAGTAGACGTAGAAGTGCGGCATCGTCCCCACGAGACGGTCCGACCAGTCGCGACTGCTCAACGCCACTTGCTTGCGCGGGGTGAACTCCAGACTGCCATGCGCACCGAAGTGCATCAGGGCATCCGCCTGAAAGCCATAACGCGCCCAGAGGTAGGAAGCCACATAAGCGTGAGGCGGTGCCATATCGGTGCCATGCACCACTTTAAAGTCGTCGCTACCTGCACCGGCGGCGGTCTGCGGAATCAGCACCACATTGCCAAACTGCAAGCGCGCCAAAGCCAAGTCGCCCTCATTGGTATGCAGTCCGTGACCGGGGAAGGGACCGTCGACTTCATTAATCTCTTGTAACATCTCCTTCGGCATTGCCTCCCCTATCCAGCGGTCGTAATCAGCCTTCTTCACCAACTGCGGATGAGCCGAAGCAATAAAGTCGGCCTGTGCACCGATGGCATAGTTATTGAAGACGCGACCGTTGGCATTGAGTTGTGCCTCGAGTTCGGCAGCCGAAGCAGGCAAATGCTCCACACGATAACCCTCCGACTTCAGTCGGCAGAGGAGGTGATAGAGCGAGGGAGCCACTTCCATTCCCTCAGCCACCAGTGCATTCTGGCCCGGACCCTTGAAGTAGAAGATGGCCACCTTCTTCTGCGCATTGGGCTTACGCTGCAGGTTGAGGTAGTTTTGCACCGTTGCCACAAACTCCTTCAGACGGTCGGGAATAGGTGCCACATAAGGCAGTCCGTCGCTTCCCTCATAATGAGCAAAGAGCGAGAAGGGACGGATGGCGCCGTCAATCTCGGGCGTCACGACACTCTGCGAAAGGAAGCCGCCGCTCATACCCTTGGTGTCAGCCATCCAGCTGTCGTACGTGGTATTCACATTCAGCGGCGCAAAGAGCGGAATGTTGTGCGCGGTGAGGTAAGTCACCACCTCATCGCCCATGCGACCGTGTGCCATATTAATCACCGCAGAGATTTTCAACGAGTCGGCATGCCCCTCCTTGATGAACGACTGGATGGCATTCACCGGGTAAACCATGTTACCCGCTGCCTCCAACTGCGCAATCAGTTCGTCGGGTACCCCCATCTGTCCGGTAAGGATGATGCGCGGTGCCTCTGCATTGTAAAGTTTATTTTTCTTCAAGAACTGCTCATACTCACCCACCGAAGCAAAGGCGAGTTCTTCGTCCTTGGGATGTGCAGGGTCGAGGTGATAGAGCAAGGAAGAGACCGATGCCGTAGGGTCTTTCGGTTCCTCCACAAAGAGTTTTTTTCCGTCGATATACTTGCGCACATAGCTCAGCAAACTGTGATAGTTGCTGCGGTTGGCGCCGTTCAGGTACTGTTTCAGGAACTCCGCATCGATGGAATCCACCGACACAATGTAGTTCTGCGGATTGGTCACGGCCGTAGAGAGCATCGGCGTACCGTGGTCGGCCGCCTCCTGCAAGATGGTCCGCTGCTCCTCCGTGAGACGCAGTCCCATACCGTTGACAAAGACCATATCGTAATGGCCCACCTTCTTCAGGTCGTCCAGCTCCAGGTTGGTAATCTTCACGAAGGAACTCGTATTTGCCTTAGAGATCTGACCCAACGTGATGGCCTGGTAGTTGACGAAAGCGATGCGCGTGGGAGACAGCAGACGACTCCACGCGAAAAAGATTGCACCCAAAATGAGGGCGCAATCTATAATCGCAAATATGATTGTACGTTTTCTGAATTTCTTTATCATGTTGTTTGCTTTTTTCTTACTTAAACAAGTCGTGCACCGGGATGGAAAGGCCGACCGACCAGGTACGTCCGGTGGTGGGAGCCGAGTTCCAATAGTAGATGTCGGGCTTGTAAGCAAAGAGGTTGTCAATCACAAAATTGACGCGGACACCCTTCCAAACGGTTTGCTGCAGGGTGAACTTCCAAAGAGAGTAAGCTCCGTCGGTATCCAGATTGCTATCGGCCTGAGCCAGGTAACGACCGGAGAGACCGACATAGAACTGATAGGCACTGCAGAGCGACTTCTCATAATCAAGACGCCAGGTAGCCGAGTGCGGACGCGGTTGCGAGAACTGCGAATCAAGGGCACGGTTGGCCACGTGCAGGTAGTTGTAGCTGACGGAAGCGCCCAGACCCATGCGGGTGCGATAACGCGCATTCACATCAATGCCGGTCACCTTCACGCCATCCTCATTGGCATACATGGCTCCCTCTTCACGCTCGTCGTCACCGGCATAATCAGCCGTGGTGATGCGACGGTTGTAATAGTTGTAATAACCCGAGAGGTTGACACTGTAGGAACCGGGCAACCAACCACCCTTCACCTCGCCATAGTGCTCCACAGAGAGGTTGTAGTTGTGACTGCGTTCGGGCTTCAGGTCGGGGTTACCATAAATCATCTGCATGCCCGCCATATCAAAGTTCATATACATCTCCTTCAGCGTGGGGGCACGGAAGCCACCGGCATAGGAGGCGCGGATGGACCAATGATTGAGCTTGAAGAGCGTGGCCAAACGACCGGTTACAGCATTGCTGGAAGAAGCCGAGAAATAGTCGTCGCGCACACTGGCTACCACATTAAACCACTTCACGGGGTTGTAGTCGAACTGCGCAAAAGCATCGAGCGAGTATTGCGACTGCGACGTACCGTCAGTGAACTGGTAAGTCGAGAGGTAATCGTGCATATAGTCGGCACCCACCGTCAAGACATGCTTTCCAAAGGTGCGATTATACAAGCCGTGCAAGATGTGCTGACGATTGCTATAGTCGTGATCGTGCGTACGAGCTCCGCCCACATAGCGCGACTTGTCGTACTGGTCGTAGCTGTAAGAGAGCTCCAGGTTCTGCGAAGGCGTAATGTCCCACACCGAACGGAGTCCGCCACTATAATCTTTATAATGATCATCGTAGTTGGCACGCTCACTGACACGCGTAAAGTAACCGCCACGGGCAATCAACTTCCACGAATCGGTAACGTGATATGTAAGGCGCTCCTTCAGATTCAAGTTGTGACCGCCATAGACGTTCTGAATCTTGGAAGCCGTATCGAAAGCGCTGGTCAATTTCACCGTCTCCGAAGTGTTATACTGGAAAGAGGTGCTGGAGTTCCAACGATTGCGATTGAACGAGAAATCGCCGCCACTTCTCCACTCCTTGTTTTCCGAATGGTAGCGCGAGTTGAGGTTGAGTGTCCACGGCTCCTTGTTCTCCCGAGAAATCAAGTTGACCACACCGCCCACGGCACTGGCACCATAGAGCGCGGAAGAGGCCCCCTTCACAATCTCCACCTTCCCCACATCATCCAGGTTCAAGCGGTTATAATCCACATTATTCATCGTCTCGCCCGCCAAGCGCTCACCATCCACCAGGAAGAGGATGGAGTTGCCGCCGAAGCCACTCATGCTGAGTGAAGTCTCCTGCGTCATGGCATAACCGAACTCCAGGCCCGGCAGCTCCTCCGTGAGCAAGTCCTGCACGTTGGTAGCATCCACCTTCTTCAGGTCGTCCTGCGAGATGAGGCGAGTCACCACCGGCACCTCCTTCAACGTCTTGGGGGTACGAGTGGCCGTCACCACCACCTCATTGAGCGCCGTCACGTCGGGTGTCATACGGATGACCTTCGTCTGACGGTCGCCCGACTTCAGGATACAAGCATTCGTGACGTAACCCATGTAAGAAACCTCCACGCGCGTCACGTTCGCCCCCTTCACCTGCAGTTCGAACTGTCCGTTCAAATCGGTCACCACCGCCTTGTCGCCCTCCACCTGCTTCACCACGGCACCGGTCAGCGGATGACCCTCCTCGTCAAGCACCTTACCGACAAACTTGTCGGCGAGGGCTTGCACAGGAATCATCAAACCGATACATAGAAAAGCGGCGCTGCTAAAGCTACGAGCTAACTGTATATACCTTCTTTTATTCATCTATACCTATTATATAGAAAAATTATTTCTTCTGTGTACAGAAAATTATTTCTTCGGAGCCGAGAAAGTGCAGATCAAAGACATCGGCATAGCACCCGGTTTCAAGCTCATGCTCAGATTCAAAGTACCGTTCTCATAAGTACCCGCCAAAGTACCGGAGTAAGCCATACCGGAATCAGTAGTACCACTAAAGTCTGTTTCAGCCAGTACACAAGCCTCTTCAGTACCCGAAACAACCACCGGAGTTACCTCAAAACTGGGGATTGCCATAGAGCTGCTACCAAAAGCAGGAACAACCACCGTTACATGACTCTCGTCCACTGTTTTAACCACGAAAGTCAAATCCTCGAAAGTAGACGCGCTACCCATAACCGTGCAAGTCATATCATTGTTATAAGAACCTGCCACTGCCTGTGCTGCAGGCAGTTCATCATCACTGTCGCTAGAGCAAGAAGCAAAACCAAAAGTAACGCATACGCAAGCCAACATTGTGGCGAAAATAGACTTAAAATTTTTCATTTTTGTAGTGTTTTATTGTTATTATTTATATATATTTGTCAAACGGTTTCATCAATTCTAAAATTCACGATGCAAAGATAGAGGGAAGAAATAGGTACCACAATACTTAAAAAGTATGTTTTTGAGTATTAAAAATGAGGAGATTAGCCACCTATTTTCATTATTTTTGGGTATAGATATTTGTTTTTTTCGTTGTATCTTTGTAATGTCGAAATTATAGATTAAATTACGAATAATATGCCTATAAAAACAGAGTACACGGCTACCGATAAGATGCGCGATATCATTGAGGATAACAGCGCTTTACTGATGGCCATCAGCCGGTTTGGAATCTCCCTGGGATTTGGTGACAGCACCATCGCGGAGGTTTGCAAAGCTCAGGATGTGGACTGCCAGACGTTTTTGGCGGTCGTCAATTTTATTAGTCATAAGAAAACCACCGGCGGCAAGATATCCCTACCCTCGTTGATGGATTACCTCATCAACGCGCACACCTATTTCCTGGACTTCCAGCTGCCTTCCATCCGCAGACGACTGATTGAAGCCATCAACTGTCGCGACGAGGAGAATGTCTCCACCCTCATCCTGAAGTTCTTTGATAACTATGTGGAGGAGGTGAACAAGCACATGAAGCACGAGAATGATCACGTGTTTGTCTACGTGAACGGCCTCCTTAATAATAAGATGCGCAAAAATGCCTCCATCGAGAACTATTCGGCACGACACAACGGCATCTCGGCAAAGCTGAAGGAGTTGAAGGATATCATCATCCGCTACTATCCGCAAAAGAACAGCGACCTGATTAACTCAGTGCTGTTCGACATCATTGTCTGCGAGCAGGACTTGATTTCGCACTGCGAGATTGAGGATTGCATCTTCGTGCCGGAGGTTAAGAAACTGGAGGAGAAGGTGAAACGCAACTGTGACGCAAACGAGTCGGAACTGCCGGAAGAACCCGGCAACGACGAGGAGAAGATTGAGGCACTGACGGAACGCGAGAAGGACATCATCCGCTGCGTGGCAAAGGGCATGCCCAACAAGGAGATTGCCGACACACTGAATCTCTCTATTCATACGGTGACCACCCATCGCCGCAACCTGAGTTCGAAGTTGCAGATTCACTCACCTGCCGGATTGACCATCTTTGCCATTCTGAACAAGCTGGTGAGTCTGGAAGAGGTGAAACACTTGAAATAATTCGGAAATTATTCCTATCTTTGCGGAAAATAAACGAAATAGGTATGTTGAAAGAAGGATTATCTTACACAAGTGCTGTCGAAGTGAAGCACGAGAACTTGGCCGTAACGCTCGGATCGGGCGATATGGAAGTGTTTGCAACCCCCGCCCTGGTGGCACTGATGGAGAACGCAGCCATGCTTTGCGTAGCTCCCGAACTGCCCGAAGGTAGCAGTACAGTGGGTGGCATGATTCAGACGTCGCACGTAAAGCCGTCGGCTCCGGGGGCAACTATTGAGGCTACAGCCACCCTGACCCAAGTGGATGGCCGCAAGTTGCTGTTTAAGGTGGAAGCGTATGAGAACGGCACATTGGTGGGCGAAGGCACACACCTCCGTTTCATCGTTGACCGTGCCAAGTTCCTGTCGAAACTGAAATAAGAAACAACCAAACATAAGGAGTCACACGACACGCTCCTTTTTGAATCCGGGCGAAACCAATCGCTCGGATTTTCTTTTCTTTACACCACAATTTGTAACTTTTTCAAATATTCAAACAGGATTATACTCCACTCCCCACCATTATATCCAAACTTTGCGTTACCTTTGCCGAAAAGAATAAACAACAGATCAATCATGAATTTATCATTTAAACAAACCGGGAAAAGGAGCTTGAAAGGTCGTGCTCTGAAAGAGTTGCACGACTGCACCTATATTGTCATCGGTATGGCCCTCTATGCCATCGGCTTTGTGGCTTTCATCCTGCCCCACCACGTAGTCATCGGTGGTATGGCCGGATTCAGTTCACTCATTTACTATGCCACTGCCGAAGCCATTCCCATCGCTGTCATTATGTACGTCTCCAACATCATTCTGCTGCTCTGCGGACTGAAGTACTTGGGACGGGGATTCGTGATACGTACCATCTTTGGTTCTACGGTACTCTCCGCCATCATCGGTTCCTTGGAGCACTATTTCGCCACACACGCTGCACTGATTACCGACCCTACGATGAGTGTCATCATGGGCGCTATTCTCTGTGGTGTAGGTATCGGTGTCTATTATAGTCACCACGGCACAGCCGGCGGCACAGATATCGTGGCCGCAGTGATGTCAAAACTAAGTAATGTCAGTGTAGGCCGCGTGATGATGGTGGTAGACATGACCATCGTAGCTTGCTCCTTCTTCCTCCCCTTCGACGGCGATATGGAAGAACGCATTCAAGTGCGTACCCAGTTCATCATCTACGGATGGCTCTCCATCTTCCTATATTCTTATATCACCGACAAATTCCTGAACGAGGGCATGCAGACCATCCAGTTCATTATCATCTCCAAAGAATGGGAGGAGATGAGCCGACGCATCACTACAGAAACCGGACGCGGTGTAACCGCTTGGGACGGTGAAGGATTCTGGACCAAACAACATCGCAAGCTGATGCTGGTATGGGCTCGCAAAGCAAATGCAGAGAAGATTATGCGCATTGCCAATGAAGTGGACCCACAAGCTTACATCACACATTCTTACGTAAGAAGTGTCTATGGCAACGGATTCGACACCTTGACCTTTAAAAATAAGGAGAAAGAGGAAACTCCTGTTGCTCCTGAGACTCCGGAAACTTCAAAGAAAGAGCAGGCTTAAGCTCTTCCTTCGAGGTATCTCCGGCGAATAAGCGGACTCTTCCGATAAAAAATCACCCCTTCCCGACAAGCATCGGAAAGGGGTGATTTTTTATCGTATTGATGTATGATTTCTATTTCGACTCGGAAACTTCCACCGGAACAGGCTCTACCGCCACATCCACGTTTTCCGTATTCAGCAGCTCCTTCAACTTCTTCGCAGCTCTGCGACGACGAATCAGCTTCGTCAACCAGATATTGGCGTAAGTGAAAATGAACGCACCCAGCAGAATGAGTAGATTCACATTCAACAGCGAAGAGAGACCGATACTCAAGAACGAGAGCAGCAACGAGCTACCCACGATGGTCATCATCGCCTTGCGTTGTGTCATGCCAATAGCCAACAGCTTGTGGTGGATGTGCGTCTTGTCGGGCAAGAAAGGATTCTTGTGATTGCGCACACGGCCCAGATAAACACGTACCACATCAAAGCACGGAATAATCATCGGAGCGATGACCAACACCAACGGATTGCCACAAAGAGCACAAGGAGGCTCTCCCTCGTTGTGGAGCAACTTCAAGCCCAAGAACGAGATGATGAAACCGATGGTCAAGGTACCCGTATCACCCATAAAGATCTTCTTGTGCTTCGCCGCATCTCCGAAGACATTATAGTAGAAGAAAGGCATCAAGACACCCAGCGCTGAGAAAGCAATCATGGCGAAGATGAAATCTCCATGTTGATAAGAGTAGAGTCCGTAAATCAGCATCGTGATACTGCTCAATCCCGAGGCCAAGCCATCAATACCGTCAATCAAGTTGATGGCATTCGTCACAAAGACCACCACGAGCACCGTAAGCGGATAACCAACCCACCAAGGCACTTCATGAATACCAAATACCCCATGGAAATCATTAATCCACAAGTTGCCGCAAATGAGCAAAATCGCACAAACAATCTGCACAAAGAACTTGGCACGATAGCGCACACCAATCAAGTCGTCCGCCAAACCCACCAGATACAAGATGAGCACGCCACAGATACCAAAGGTAACCGACAACTCATCCCCCATCAAGAAGGTCAGCACATCCTGCTTACCAAACAATCCGTTAAGTCCCAGCACGAAGGCAATAGACAACAGAATGGCAGGCATAAAGGCAATACCGCCCAAACGGGGCACAATGCCTTTATGAATTTTACGTTCATCCACCTCATCAAAAAGATTACAGCGGAAGGAGATCAACAGAATCTTCGGAATCAAAAATCCCGTAATTACCACACACAAGAGAAACGCTACTGCGATGTTAATTAGCCATGTATAATCCATCATAAGCCAGTGAGTCATTTCATTATTAAGGTTAAAATAAAGATTATTCAACAGTAACACTCTTTGCCAGGTTTCGCGGTTGATCGACGTTCAAGCCCTTGGCACAAGCCACGTGATAGCTCAACATCTGTAAGGGGATTACACTCAAAAGCGGAGCCAGACAATCCAATGTCTGCGGAATTTCAATCACATTGCCCACCATCTTCTTGATCTGGTCGTCATCAGCCGTCACAATCGCCAAGATTCGTCCTTTACGTGAGATAACCTCCTGCATGTTGGAGATCACCTTCTGATAAAGACTGTCATGGGTAGCGACAAAGACCACCGGCATATTCTCGTCAATTAGGGCAATCGGTCCATGCTTCATCTCGGCTGCGGGGTAGCCCTCGGCATGGATGTAACTGATTTCCTTCAGTTTCAAAGCACCTTCCAGGGCGACGGGATAGTTCCATCCGCGACCCAGATAGATGGCGTTCGTTGCATACATATAAGGAAGAGCAAACTGATGAATCTTATCGTTTTGCTCCAATACTTTCTTAATTTTATCAGGAATCTGTACCAACTCGCCGATAACCTGCTGATACTCGTTCTCGTCAACAGTACCACGGGCATGACCGAGGGCCAAGGCAATCAGCGTCAAGGTAGTTACCTGACCGGTGAAGGCTTTGGTGGAAGCCACACCAATCTCCGGACCGACATGGATATAGGTACCTGTTTCTGCAGCACGTGAGATGGAAGAGCCCACACTGTTCACAATACCGAAGATGGTAGCACCTTTGGCTTTCGCCATCTCAATGGCTGCCAAGGTATCGGCGGTCTCACCCGATTGCGAAATGGCAATGACCACATCACCCGGCTCCACCACCGCATCACTGTAACGGAACTCACTGGCATAAGCCACCTCCGTATGGATGTGACAGAAATGCTCGAACAACTGCTTGCCAATCAAGCCGGCATGCCAAGAGGTACCACAACTTACGATGGTAAAACGTTTGGCATTTACCAACGTCTTGCGGTTGGTCTCAATGGCGCTGAGCACCACCTTCCACTGCGGATGTTCCTCACTACCCTCGTTAATGATACGACCGCGCATACAGTCGCGCAACACCGCGGGCTGATCAAAGATCTCCTTCAGCATGAAGTGCGGGAAACCGCCCTTATCCAACATATTTAAATCGAGATTGACCTCCTTCACCTCATAGTCGACCGCACCGTTGTAAAGATTGATGAGCTGAATCTCCTCACCTCTCTTCAACACCGCCATCTCCTCGTCATTCAGGTAGACCATCTGTTTGGTATATTCTGCAATAGGTGAAGCATCACTGGCCACAAAGAACTCCTCATTGCCTTCACTGACGCCAATCACCAACGGCGACGACTTACGTGCCACCACCAATTCGTTTGGTTCGCGCTTATCCATCACGCAAATGGCATACGCACCCACCACCATCTTCAGTGCCTCACGCACTGCCTGTGCCAAGCTGCAGCCGTGCAAGTTCATGGCATACTCCACCACCTGCACCAATACTTCCGTATCGGTTTCGCTCTTAAACTCAAAGCCGAGTTCTTTCAACTGTTTGCGCAACACATCGTAGTTCTCGATGATGCCATTGTGCACCAACACGATGTTGCCACTCTGACTGACATGGGGGTGTGCATTTATTACATTGGGCGCACCATGGGTAGCCCAACGGGTATGAGCGATACCGATGCTACCGGAACGATCCTCTTTATCAGCAGTATGTTCCAAATCGGCCACTTTACCTTTTGCTTTATAGACACGCAACTCATCCTCCGGATTGATCAATGCACAACCGGCGCTGTCATAACCACGATATTCCAGCCGATGAAGACCTTTCATCAGAATCGGATAAGCCTCGCGATTACCAATATATCCAACAATTCCACACATGTATCTCTAGGATTCCTTTCTATTCTGTTTTGCAGCGTTTGTTTGTGGTTAACAATCAAAAGCTATTTGTTTATACTTTCAAAGAATGCAAATTCAAAAATTGCGAAGAAATAAGACGAAATAATATCCCCCTATTTCACCGAGCTAAAGTACATAAATAATTCATCTTTATGCATTTAATTCGCATCTTTTCACATTATTTATATGAATTACCCCCGAGGGGGGGGGGTAATTTTTTACATTTGTTTATAGTCCTTTGCCAGACCACCCTCACCCGTCTCCTTATAGAGCGACGGCAAGTCGTGACCGGTTTGCTTCATCACCTCCACCACTTTATCAAACGAAACACGGTGTGTTCCGTCGGTATAGCTGGAGTACGTATTGGCATCCAACGCACGAGCCGCCGCATAAGCGTTACGCTCGATGCAAGGAATCTGCACCAATCCGCAGACCGGGTCGCACGTCATACCGAGGTGGTGCTCCAGACCCATTTCTGCAGCATATTCAATCTGCGCAGGACTACCGCCGAAGAGCTGGTTGGCAGCGGCCGAAGCCATGGCACAAGCCACACCCACTTCGCCCTGACAGCCCACTTCTGCGCCGGAGATGGAGGCATTCGTCTTCACGATGTTACCCACCAGTCCCGCCGTAGCCAAAGCACGCAGGATACGTGTATCCGAGAAACCGCGACTTTTCTGTAAATGGTAGAGCACTGCCGGCAACACACCGCACGAGCCACAAGTGGGCGCCGTTACGATACGACCGCCGCAGGCATTCTCCTCGCTCACCGCCAAGGCGTAAGCAAAAATCAATCCACGGTTCTTCAGCGAATCCTTATAACCCATGGAACGAATATAGTAAGAAGAAGCCTTGCGACGCAGGTTGAGCGGTCCGGGCAACACACCCTCGGCATCCAAGCCACGCTCCACCGACTCGCGCATCGTCTTCCACACCACCTCCAGATAATCCCAGAGGTCGGGCTTCTCATGCTCCTTCACATATTCCCAATAGTTCTTACCCGTCTCCTTACACCATTCCAGAATCTCGCTCATGGTGTTCATGGGGTAGATCTCCTCCTTCGGGTTCGGGGTCACGCCTTCTTCAGCCAGCGCGCCACCGCCTACACTGTAGACCGTCCACTCATCCAGCATTTTGCCCTCCTCGGTGTAACCTCTGAAGCGCATACCGTTGGGATGAAACGGCAGGAAGATACGGGGTTCCCAGCGAAGCGTGACAGGACCCAGCGGTTTCAAAGTTTCCATAATTGCCACGTCCGTCATGTGTCCCTTACCGGTGGCAGCCAGACTGCCGTAGAGGGTCACTTCAAAACGCTCGGCACCCGGACAACGTTTCAAGAACTTTTCAGCGGCCTTCCGGGGAGCCATGGTGTGACTGCTGGAAGGACCGGTACCAATACGATAGATTTCGCGGATACTCTTCATCAGTCCTTAGAAAAGTTTGGCAGGATACTCACCTGCAGCAATTAAAGCGTTGATTTTATCGACTACACCCTGACGATCGGCAGCATAAGTCACACCAAACCACTTGCTGTCAGTATCCAGCACGCGAACGGTGGAAGTGCCCTCCGTAATCAGTTTGTTCACCATCAGAGGAATAAAGTACTCAGCTTTCAAGTTCTCGCTATTCGCCTTCAGGAAGTCGATGAAGTAGGCCTCCGAGTGAGCGAAGTAATCAGGCGTAAAGCCCCACATATTCATAGAAACCGGTGTATTCTCATCAACCACTACCCAAGCGCCCTGCTCATCTTTGTAGGACACCTTGCCGTCAATGCGCATAATCTCGGTACGCTCCACCACCGTCGTCAGGTTGCCTGCCTCGTTGGTGCTGCAGATACCGCGAGCCACCGTACCACTCTCAGAGAGTGTGTTACCTACACGGAAGCCCACCATGCAATAGCGGTTGGCAGCGTCAGCAGGCAGCTCGTTCAGGTAGCGACCCAACACCGCAAAACTGTCACGGCCGTAGAAGTCGTCGGCATTGATGACAGCAAACGGCTCACGAATCACCTCTTTACCCATCAACACGGCGTGGTTGGTACCCCAAGGTTTCACACGACCCTCGGGACAAGTGAATCCTTCCGGAAGTTTATCGAGCGACTGGAACACCACTTCCACGGGGATATGGTTCTCATACTTACTCAAAATCTTCTCACGGAAATCAGCTTCGAAATCCTTACGAATCACGAAGACAATCTTTCCAAAACCGCCGCGAATGGCATCAAACACAGAGTAATCCATGATGGTTTCCCCGTTGGGGCCCAGTCCATCGAGCTGTTTCAAGCCACCATAACGGCTACCCATACCGGCGGCAAGTACAAATAATGTAGGTTTCATAACGTATATGTAATATTTTTAGACTTCAATAATTTTCTGCAAAGGTAATATATTTTCACCATCTATAAAAATTTAGAACGGGTATCCTACGGCAAAATGTAATCCCATGGCATCTTTGTAGCGCGGAATGTTGAAATATCCGCCCTTGCCGGTGTCATAGGGCGCATGCAAAGCGATACCCCAGTCGAGACGCAAAATCAGGAAATCAAGGTCGTAGCGCAAGCCCAAGCCGGTGCCCACCGCCGTCTCTCGTCCCAGATTTTTAAACTCGAACTTACCGCCCGGACGTGCCGAGTCTTCCTTCATCAGCCAGATGTTGCCCGCATCCAGGAAAGTAGCGCCATAGAGACCGGCAATCAACGGGAAGCGATATTCCACATTCGCCTCCAGCTTCAAGTCGCCCGTCTGGTCAATGTAGCTATACTTGCTATCCTTGCCACTGTGGTAACTTCCCGGACCGATGGTGCGCACCGTATAGGCACGGATACTGTTGGCTCCTCCGATGTAGAATTGCTCACTATAGGGGGCCGTGGTGGAGTTGCCGTACGACTTGATCACGCCGGCGAAGATACGCGTAGCAATCTGCGTCTTCTCACTAAAGTTGAACGTTTTGCGCAACTCACCCGTCAGCTTCACAAACTGTGCGAAGGGGTTGCCGAAGAGTTCCTTATCCTTCTCATTGAAAGGCTTTCCGCAAGCCCGATAAATCAGCGAAGTGATGTTACCTGCCGAAGTGGCGGAAACCTCCCACCAGATGGGATGTTTCGGGTTGAGCGGCGAGTCGTCGTAAGTATAGGTGAAGGTCTGTGCCGGGATAAACTGATTTCGCAGTCCGGCATAGAGCGCTGTGTTATTGTCGATGATGGAGTCGAACTTCGCCGTGGTGCTCTGCAGCAAGTTGAAGCTCAGGCGGAGCGGCGAGAAGCTGATTTGACTCTTCACGCGACGCTGGTAACTATAGTTGGCACTACCGCCAAATGTCAGCATGCGGAAGTAGCCTGCCCGGTTCAGCTGGTCGATGTTCAACTTGAACGTACTGGAGACGGGGAAGCGAGTCCACTTAAAATTCCAGAAGGGGAAGACAATGCGCGGATAGTCGAGCGATGCCGTGGCACCAAACTCGTAGGAGTTGATAAGCGAACCGCCGCCCTGTGCCGAGCTACCCGTCTGCCACTCGTAAGAGGCATCGAGCTTCAGCGAGAAGGTCTCACCGCCACGGAAAGCATTCAGCTTAGAGATTCCGAAGCTGACTCCCGGTCCCACCTGGTCGTTACTCTTGGAAGTCAAGTCGAACTCCAACTCCCCGTTGAGCGGCTTGTCAAACATAGCATTGATGGTAACATCCAGTGTGTCACAAGTGGCCGTGGTGTCACAAGGCGCATAAGAGAACTCCAAACTGCTGAAGATACCCATACGACTGATATTCTGCTGCGTATAGCCCTGCGTAGCCGCCGAGTAGAGCTGTCCGCTGCGGAAGCGGAAGTTATTGAAAAGCACCCGCGGACGCAAAGGAATCTTATCGCCCTCGTAACGAATCAACACGTTGCGAATCTGCACCGAGTCGTTCAATTGTCGACGTCCCTGCGTCTTGCGCATATTCACCTCTATATGACCAATCTTCCATTGGCGGTTCACCTTCGGACTCAGGTCGGTACGTGGCAACACACGCAGCGACACATCTCCCGCGCGCTGCAAAGTATCCGCCATGTAAGTGATGTAATCCGACTGATAATAGTAGAAGCCATTGTTACGGAAGAGCGTAGAGAGGCGACTGCGTTCGGCTTCCAGATTGACCACACTGAAGTTGTCGCCCGGCACCAGCAGTTGCTCCTTGCGATGCGCCCGAATCAAGCTGTCATTCACCGCCGGAAATTTGATATACGCCACGCTATCTATTATATAAGGTGTACGCATATTCACCAGATAGTTCACCTTCCCCTGCTTATGATCGTCGCTATAGTCGATGGAGTAGCTCACATCGCCCCGGAAATAGCCATAATTATGAAGCACATTGGTAGCCACCCGGGCACGCAGCGACGGGTTCACCGTCGTCATCAGCACCGGCGTCGTAGAGAAGTGGTCGAAGAGCCACTTGCCCAGGCCCGACTTTGCCTCGCGGTAACGGTTGTAAATCCACAGTTTGTAAGGGAACGGCGTCCGGTAGTAGGAACTTCCCAGGAACGCATTGTTCGGGGCATAGTCGAGTGCCGCAGAGACCTCCTCCAGCGCCACATCCCCCGCCTCCGTCTTGTCCCGGTTCTCCACCGCCAGTTTCTTGATGCCGGTATAGAGCGTCTCCCCCTCCGGCAAGTTACTCGTTGTAGAGCACCCCGCCAGCAGCAACGCCCAAGCCAGTGCGACGAAAGCGCACACCGACGCTCCCCTTCCGCTATCTATTCTTCTATTCATCATTTCCTACAAATCTTTCGCCTTTACCGTCTGTTGCGGTTCCGGCACAGCATTTTTCTTTTTCTTATTATTGAAGATGAAGAGCTCACCCAGTTTCGTCATCTTTCTGCGGAGCACCACGCCGACGCCCGTCTCCGTAATCTCGCCCTCCAAAATACTCTCGTAGTTCTTGTTGTGGAAGAGACGGATATAGCGTGTAGACGAATCATCCAGACGATACTCCAACGACACATTATCTATAAAGGAGTTGCTCGTATTGTCGGCACTGCTGCCACCGCTGGAGACGGTACCACCGATGATGATGCTCAACTTATCGCCCCAGAATCGTTTGGCGAAACGGAACGAATAGTCCGTGCGTGACGAGCCGTCGGACGAGGTATTGTCCTCCACGCCGAGACTGATGTCCACACTCTTCAGCGCACTACCCGCAATGTTCGAAATCTCACTCTGCAAGAACGAGTTCAACGCATTGTTCGCATTAAATCCACCGCTGCTGCCGTTGCCCCCCAGATAGAGGCCCGTCACCAGCATACTCACCGCCAACTTGCCGCGTTCCTCCTTCGACATCGCCGCCAGTTCGTTCTGCATCGTCATATCCTCCGGCGCCGCCAAAGTAAATTCCAATCCCATGTTGGCCACCGTATTGGTGATGTTGACGCCCACATCGAAGCTCACATTGCGCGACACATTATCCTCCGACACCGAAGCACGCATACGCTCCGAAGCCGAAATATTCATCGTCGGGTTCATGATATCCCCGTCGAACTGCACATAACTACCATCCTGAATGGTGAAGGTCTTCAGCGGAATCACCGGCAACTCATACTTCATTTCACCGCCCGTCAGCGTGTACTTACCGATGAGCGACAGATTGCCCTGCGAATACTTCATGGTCAGGTCGCCACCGCCCTGCAACTCCACATAACTGTGGCGATCCTCACTCAAGTCGATACGAATCTCCGCACCCTGCGCCACAGAGACCTTCATAGAGATCTCCATATTGTCCGATGCATACTGCTTCTTCTCCGCCTTCTCCACCTGCGTAGAGTCCTTGAAGTTCACAAATGTCACCAGGTCGCTCAGCTGATCCTCCACCGAGATAGGCGTATCCTTCAGCAGATAGGTCACATCCGTCTTCGCCTGCACATTGATCATACCCTCCATCTTCAGGTCGTCCAGGCGTCCCTTCAGCGTAGAGAAGAAATCCACAATCAACTTACCGTCGAGCAGAGAGCTGCGCGTACGCGTAGCATTCAGCAGCTCGAAGTCCTTTGCCCGCATGCGCAAGTCGAGCGCGATGCGTTCCAGGTTGGCGAAATCCACCGTACCGTCCATCGTAAACGGATTCTCCGGTTTCGTATAGATACTGAAGTTGTCAAACTTCACGCGACTGTTGCTCACCGTCACCGGACGCTCGTCGAAGAGGAACTTCACGCCGTACATCTCAGACGAGAGCGTCACGGAATCCAGCATCACCTCACCGTTCGCCAGCGGTCGTGAAGGCGTTCCCGCCACGCACATCGTGCCGTCCACATCGCCCGTGAAGGCTATCATGTGGTCGGGGATGAAACCGTTGACCACCTGCAAGGGGAAGTGCTGCAACGTCATGTCCATATCCAGACTACCCTCGCCCACATCCTGATAGTTACCTGCCAGTGCAAAGATTTCCTCATCCTCCAGCGAGAAGCGCGTATCCACGTAATGCGTGTTGTCCTCCTTCGGCATATAGATGGAAGAGTTGGTCAGATGACCGATGTAGCACTGCTCATAGCTGAGACTGTCGAGAGTGGTCTCCGCCGCCAGTGAGAAGTTGTCGCCATTCTTCAGATAGTGAATCTCCGTATCCAGCGTACCGCGAATATCGGGTGCAAACGGAACCACACTCAGAATCTGTCCGATATTGATTTTGCTCAGTTCGAAGGTCAAGTCGGCATTACTCTCCTCGTTGGGCACCGAATAGAAGCGGAAGCCCATCCCCTGCTTGTTCAGCATAGAGACCTCTCCCTCCACGGCACCGCCCTTATAGAGCCAGACGTGGTTTCCTTCGTTAAGCGTAAAGTTTTGGAAACCGATAATCGGTTCGTCGGGGAAGAAATGGAAGCGCATACCCTCCTCCTTCCACTCCATGCCGATGCCGAGATCCAAGCCCGGATTCTTCTCCTCGTCAAAGTAGCGGAAGCGAATCTGTCCCAACTGATTATCGAAAGAGCCATCCACATGTGCATCAAAAGCCGGATGCTTCTTGTTCACCGCGTTATGCACCGCCAAAGCAAAGCGCACCGTAGCCGAATCCTGCTCCACCTTGAAGCGGATGGTATCCAGCAGAATGCTGTCGTTATGCAGTGCGTAGAGATGCATCTTACCGTTGACACCCTCTTCGGGCGACGTATCCATATCTATAAAGAGCTCCTCGTAGCTCACTCCCTGCATCGCCAGGAAGTTGCTCACCGGGTTGTCCTTGCCCGACTGCACCTTCAGACAGAGCGGAGGCAAATCGCCGCGCAGCACATCCGGTCGCACATCCCGGTTCTCCACCTGCTTATCCACCGCCGCCAAGAAGCCGTTCACGCGGTTCATCAGCGCTTCCACATAGTCGCCACCCTCCATCGTCAGGCGCAAGTCGCCCGCACGCACCGTAGCATAGGTAGAGTCGGCCGTGGTGAAAGTTTCAAAGAAGAGATCCTTCGGATGATAAGTTTTCTTCGGCGTCTGCAACTTCAGCTGCTGCAAGTAGCCCTTCAGCGTCAAATCCTTCTTCCAGTCGGTCTTCGCATTCAAGTGGAAGTCGGCCCCCACCGCCATCTCATTCTCCGTCACCTGCATCGCGTAGAGGTTAGCCTCCTCCAAATGCACATCCAGCATTGCCTCTCCGCGCTGCTTGTCGAGGTAGCCCTCCAGCGCCGTGCGAAGCTTCAGCAACTGGTTGTCACTGAGCAGACTCATCTTCATCTCATGATTCAGCAGCGACGCATCCAGATCGAAGTTGCGCAACTGCCAATGCCCGTAATCCAAGTGATCGAGCGACGCCTTCAGCTTCGTATGCGTATGAGCCGCGTAAGGATCCAGTCCCGCGCCCTCCCATTGCACCGCTGCCGTCAGCGCATACATCGAATCCTTCGGCAAGAAATGGTCGATGCGCAGAGAGTCGATATTCAGGTCGAGTTTGTACGCCTCGGTAGTAGCGTTATAAGCCGCCTCCAGCGAAACCGTAGAGGACTGGTCGGCGAGGTCGAAACCGGCGTTATATTGATTGCCTGCCACGGCACACTCGCCGTTCAGCAGCAGGTTCGAAGGAATGCGATAAGTGTCCGACAGCGTACTGTCTGCCAGCGCCGTCACAAAGTTGAGGTCCTCGGTGCGCAAGGCAAACTGCAGATTGCCCGACCGGTTCAGCGAGTCGAGCACCTGCTCCACCGTTCCCTCCATGGAAGCCTCGAAAGCCCCCTCCAGGTGTGCTTGCAAACCCGTCACATGCAGCGCCTTCATGTTACCGTCCACCCCGGCACGCAGTTCAATCGGTGCATTCGGATAGGTACGCACAAAGGCCTGCGGCATATCGCCCAGCACCGCCATCAAGTCGTTCTTACCCAGCTCCGCCAGGAAGCGCGCACTCATCCGCTCCTTTCCCTGTGCCTCCAGCGACTTCCACGGCACGTTGGCCGAGAACTCCGCGTAAGAGTCGCCCGTCTGCAGCGAGAAACGAGGCACCGACAAGCGCACACTGTCGCTGCGCACCGCTCCCTTGGCAGAGAGCAGCGCCAGGCCCGAACGTTCTTGCATAGACATGGCTGTCAGCAACAGAGAAGCCCGCTGTGGATCATAGTAGATGGAGTCGAGGTCGAGGTTCATCTGACGGATAGCGATGTGCGACGGGTCGAGTCCCGCCTTTGCCGTCAACGTATCGGCATCATAGTTCACCGTACCCCCCTTCAGCACCAGGTGCGTCAGTTCGTAGGCCGAATTACCCAAGTCGATATGTGCATCCTGCAACAGCAACTGCTCCAGCGAAGCCGCCACCGAAGTGGTATCATTCATCTGCATCGCGAAGCGGACATTCTCGCACCGGCTCTTCAGCAAACGAATCTTCCAGTTGACCTCCGTCTCAGTGGTATCCTCGTCCACCGTATCTTTCAAGCAAATCAGCACGTCGGCATCCTTCAGGTTTACCGCGTTCAGAATCGCCTCCTCGGTATCCAGTGACACACCGTGCGACACGAGGTCGAAGTTGCCCAGCGAAGCCTTCAGCTGCATGGTGGTAATCAGGTCGAGCGTGTTCACCTTCGCCTGCTGCAGATGGATGCCGTCCACCTCCACCTGCTGACGGAGGAGCGGCAAGAACTGTACATCTACCTGCAGGCGCCCCACATCAAGGAGGGTGTCCGCCTCAGAAATCACCTGTACATCTTTCACCACCAAGTTGAGCGGGAAATGCAGTCGGATGCGACTAATATGAATCTCCATACCCGTAGCCTCGGAGGCATATTCCGTGGCCGTACGTACCGCAAAATCCTGCACAAACGGGATGTACAGGAGCACGGAGAGGAGTAGGACAAGCGCGATGGGAATCGACAAGACGATTCCCGTCCACTTCAGAATTTTTCTCATATATCGAGTGGTTCTATCGTTCGTTAATTAGGAAACAATTTCTTATCGCAAAGATAAATAGTATTTCTACATATTCTCACAAATTTCCACTCATTTTCTCATTATTTATATAAAAATCCGCACTGACAGATGAAGTTAGGATTTTGAAGGCGCAGAAGAGTGAGAACGAGGGAGGAAAAGTGGCAGGAAGAGGAAGACGCCCAACCAAGAAGTCAGCAACCCGCCAATGGTTCCGGCTGCCAACGGGAACCAGAACGCCTCCTTGTCAGCCCCGATCAAGAAGGGGACGAAACCCAGCACTGTAGAGACCACCGTAAGTAGTATCGGATAGAACTTTGTGTTCCATGCCTTGGTATAAGCTGAGATGGGTGAAAGGTGCGGTTGTCGTTTGCGAATACAGTTGTATTCATTCAGCAGATAAATGCTTGCATTCACCGTAATACCACACAACAGGACAAAGGAGGCAAATCCGCCTTGGTCGAAATTTAGGTGAAACAGATAGAATGTCAGGAAGACTCCGATGTAGGAAATGGGTACGATAAAAAGAATGGCCAACGGCTGCTTCAGCGAATTAAACAAAATGCTCGTGATAAAGAAGAGAATCACCACAATCAGGAACAACAGTCCATATTGACTCTTTTCGTCCTCTCCCCATCGCCACTGAAACTCATCCGATGCCACGGTATATCCCATAGGGAGCAGTTGCTGAAAGTCATCTATCTCACGATGCGTTAATCGTTGTCCCGCCTCCATGGAACCGATATATTCATACTGCAAGCAGAGTTTATACTGTTGATTTTCCTTCACCACCTTCTGCGGCACTTCCCTCTTCTCCACCGTTACCCAATCAGAGAGTTTATATCCCTTCCCATTCATTACGCACGGCTGATGCAACAGGTTCCACACTTCATAATTTTTCGACTGAATGGAAGTGAGCACGATTTTCTCGGTTCCTTGTGGCGTAGCGATTGTTCCGCACGACAAGTCGCGCCCGAAGAGCGTACGCAACGTCTCAAAGAGTTGAGAGACAGTCACCCCTTCCTGCGCCATTTTCTCTTTGTTGGGTGTCAGTACAAACTCCCGATAATCATCCTTCCACCAAGAGAATTCGGAACAGATAAACACCTCACGAATGCGCGAATGAGCAAGCAAATTCGCTCGAAGTTGCTCAGCCAAACGATAGAGTTCATCATAGTTATATCCGAACATCTTAATGCGGTAAGAACCCGCAGATTCGCGAACATCATTACTAAAGCCCATATCTTCCAGGCCGAAGACGGCCCAACTACCTCCGCCCAAAGCTACCGCCTTGCGAATAATAGCGTCTTTCAGTTCATAAGGGAAGCCACTATGCTGGTGTTTCTTGGGGAAATAGATTACCATAGAAGCATGACGTGCATCCGATATCTCTGTTTGAAATTGTTTGATTTCCTTAAACTCACTCAGAAAACTTTCCATCTGCCTCATCGTCTGATCCATCTGTTCCATCGTACTTCCATTGGGTAAGGAAGCCGCTACCTGAAGCGTTGTCTCACCACTGTTCGAGAAGTAACTACCTTCGTAAACATGCTGCACGAAGAGTCGCAACGTACCGCCCAAGATTTTATCTACTGTCGGCTTCATCCGACTTTTATAAAATGTCGAGCCGAAGGTGTGATTATACGCAGAGGCCCACGTTCCCTCCGATTCCACTTTTTCGGGTAACAAAAAGAGAGGCAGGCCGAAACATAGTACCAGCAGACCGGCAATCACCACCCGATGATGTCCCATCCACCCAATCATGCGACCGTAGAAATGCGTAGCATGTACCACCCGACGTTGGGACGACCGATGCTTTGCGATCTCTTTCTCCGCCTTTTGAGTCATTCCCAACTTTTCCATCAAGGAGGGAACTAAAAACAGTGCGATGAGCAACGACACCAGCAAGTTCACAATCACCACCGCTGCAAAATCTTGCAGGTTGAGACGTATTTTCTCTTCCATAAAGAAAATGATAGAGAGAGCGCCCATGGTGGTCAATGTTGCAGCACTGATAGGCAGAAAGACCGACAAATTCCGGTTGCGTTTGTAATGATCGGCCATCACGATGATATTGTCTATAATCAGATTGAGCGAGATGGTGATGCCCGCCAAAGAATAAAGTTGTATCTCCAGATGAAACAGATGGTAGAAAATGACTGCCACGGCAACATTGATGAAGAGACTCAACGCAATCAAACAAAGATAGCGTACGCTGCGCGTAATCACTCCCATCAGCAGCAGAAGGATAAGCACCGTCAATACAGAACGAAAGTAGACCTTCTGAAGTTCCTCCTGAATATACTCGGTGGCATCGTGACTGACATGCAGTTCGTAGCCGGCAGGCAACTGCCCGGCTAAAGAAGACAGCGTACGCTTCACCGCCTTTCCCAGTTTCAATTGATTGGCACTCTCCTCCGCCGTAATGGAGAGGTATACCGAGTTCAATCCATTGATGCGAAAATATTGATTGGGAGTACCCTCCACATGATGTACTGTCAGCAATTTAGAGAGCGGCACCAGCTGTTTCGTACCACCTGCTGAAGAGCACACAAAGATGGAAGCCAGCGAAAAAGTTTTCTCTATCTCCAACGGAGAGACCGCCACCAGCCGAATCCATTCAGCCTCATTCTCTCCCTTCTCCAAGCGACAAATGCCCAGAAACTCACGGTTCAAATATTGATTGATAGCCTGCTGAATATCCGATACCTGAATACCCAATCGTCCCAGCATCTCCCGATCATACTCCAATCGCCACTCCATGGGAGTTGCCCCGCTGAGCTCTATTTTGCTGATGCCTTTAATCGCATCCAGTTGAGGCTTGATATATTCTTCGGCATATTGCTGAATCGCAATGGCATTCGTCGTAGCATTTAAGGTATAGACCAAGAACGGGCGAGCACTTTCCGAATCCGATTGCTTTACATGAACTTGCGGATAGGTCACTCCCTCTGGCAACTTGCTCCACAACTGTCGAACCATTGTAGAGACTTCAAACCGAACCATCTCCATATCGGCATGCTTATCCAGCGAAAGAGTCACCGAACCACTTCCGTTGTCAGAAGTGGAATAAATGGAGCGCACGCCCTCCACCCGCGCCAACATAGACTCCAGCGGTGCAGTCACCTCCGCCTCACAAATGCGAGACGAGTGACCGGGCATTGTGTAGCTCACAGTCAATCGCGGGAGTTCCTGCGACGGTGCCAGCTTGACCGGAAGCAAAGGTGTCAACGCCAACCCTATCAACGTCAGACAAACGAAGACGACAATGAGGGTAAATGAGGATATGCCGGAAGGTCTTTTCACTTGTATGTACCGATTTTCTGGTTCAACATATTTGTTAATGATCGACCGGAAGCAAAGTCGAAGAGCGTTAATCGACGGATTTTATAGTAACTCAGCCAATAATTCTGCAAGGCATTGATATAGTTTTTCTGCGCCTCCTGCTGACGGTTCAGAGAGAGTGTCAAACTGTTGACATCCGACTTTCCGATGATAAACCGACGACAAGTCTGCTCATAAGCCATCACCGCCAAATCCAACGCCTCCTGCGCACTCGTTATCATATGGCACTGCACGTTAAAATCATTCACCGTCATCAGCACATCCTCTTCCAGGCTCAGTTCTTCTTCCTTCGCCTCTGTACGCACCACGTTCAGCTCGTTGCGTGCCACATTGTACTTTCCCTTACGCACGCCCCAATCCACAAGTGGAATAGAGACACTCAAAGTAACCAAATCCTGCTGCATCGGACTGTGATAGGCATTTCTCCAACGCTCAGCCGTCTGGTTGAATCCCACGCTGGCATTGATACTGGCATTGAAACGTGCCTCCTTACGAGTACGGTCGACCGTCTGCTCAGCCTCCAAAACGCTCTGCTTATGCGCCAGCCACTGCGGATTATTCTCGTGCGCCTTCCGAAGCGCCACATCTGCAGAAATCTCCATATGCATCGGCACACCGGGCAACTCCAGTTTAAGCTCTGCATCCTTGTCAATACTCAGAAAAGTAGCCAAACTAAAGGCCGCCCGGCGCTCACTCATCTGCGCATTCAGCAACGTGTTCTGCGCATTCACCTTATCCAGCTGCAGCGTCAGCAAATCCTCGCGCGAGATAGAAGCTATTTTATGACGCCTCTTACCTATTTCATAGAGCGTATCCGTAGCCATCACATTTTCTTCGGCCAATCGCAACTCCGCCTGCGCCAAAGCAAGCGCAAAATAGTAAGTCACAACCGACTCCGACATTTGCTCCATATTATAAAGGAACTGTTTCTGTACTTTTTCATATTTCAGAGGTTCAATGCGTTTATCCCATTTGAAAGCATTATACCCCAACAAATCCTGCGAATAACCGATACGAATAGGCACAGTGGAGTATTGCGTACCCACCACATTTCCAAAGCTGCGCAGATACTCCAAGTCCGTATTGATATAAAAAGTACCACCCGTCCAGTCAAAGTTCTGCTGAATAGCCAATTGTCCGTATGCATTAAATGTCTGCTGCTCACGATAAACGTCCTTGTCGCTGTCAGAATCATAACGCTGCGTAATGTACCGATAATATTTAGCCGGCGTCATGTTCAGCGTTAAACTGGGCAAGCGGTTCGCTTTATAAGTGCGATATGCCCAATAACCCGCCAGGTACTGATTCCGATAACGATAAGCCGACAATGAACTATCGTTAGCCAAATCAATAGAGCGCTCCAGCGTGAGATGAATCACCCTCTTCGCACCTATTTCATTTGTCCATCCACCCACGAGCAACAACAAGAGGCCAACAGCCACTCCTTTTTTCAAAATTCTATCTATATTCATACCTTATCTCCTTCCCTCTGTTCGATAAATCAACCAATAAAACAACGGAACGACAAACAGACTCACCAGTGTACCAAGTGTCATTGCAGCAATCATCGCCACCGCCAACGGCTGTTGTAACTCCGATCCCATATCATACGAGAAGAGCATCGGCACCATGGCAAAGATAGTAGTCAATGAAGTCATTACAATCGCACGCAGACGTCGATGCCCGGCCTCATGAATAGCATCCAATAGAGGCATACCCTGCTTGCGCAATTCATTGATTGTATTCAATTTTAAAATAGAATCGTTGATAATGATACCACACGTCACGATGATACCGATGGCAGACATCAAGTTGAGTGTATGTCCGCATAGCCAAAGCACCAGTAAGGCAAAAGCTGTGTCAATCGGGATTTCCATCAACACAATCAGCGGTTGCAAAAAACTTTCAAACTGAGCCGCCAGAATAAAATACATCAGCAAGACAGAGATACAGAGAATGATAACCATCTCCCCCATCATCTTCTTGTTCGAGAAAAAACTACCGGCAAAAGTCGCCTCCCATGTTTTCGAGTTCCGAAAATAACTTTGAGCCTCATCCACCAAACGATTCGGATGCTCCACCCGGTAATAGTCGAACGGAATATACTCCCCGTTCCTACCTGCCACAATCTGTTTCAAGTCCTCTCCGGGCATCACACGAACCAACTCGCGCAACGGAATAGCTTGCATTTCCCCCACAGCATCCCCTTCTGAATGAACGAAAGTGTTCTGAAGGACCTGCTGTATCGACTGTTGCTCTCCGGCAAAGTAGATGGGCAGATATAGCTGATACGAACGCAAGGTAGAGACCTGATTCTCTTTGAAAGCCGTTCGCAGAGTATTGCTCAATTCCTCAAAAGAGACCTGATACAACAATAACTTCTCTCGATCTATCACCAGATTCAATTGCTGCTGAAAAGCCAACTTCTGAGCAGGCTGCCGAAGCGTTTCCGACAAATCCCTCTCAAGACGACGCAACGCAGCAGCCTCCGGAGCCGTATCTTTCTCTTTCGGTTGCACTTCCAGCATCACCTCCGCCTCTCCCGTACGAAAGAGTCGTTCGAAGAGCGTCTCAGGTGGAGCAAAAGTCACCGTCGCCTCAGGATAATCCTGTTGAATCATCTGCTGTAATTGCTGCTGCAAAGGAGCCACATCCCGGGCATTCCTCGTTTGGAAATAGAGTTCTGACTCCGAAGCGGAGAGTTCCGAACCATGATCCAACAAGAAATCTTGTCGTCCTACATAAGCCGTATGCAGCGTTGACAAAGCTTCACTCTGTTGCAGGACATGATTCACCCTACGTGCATTCTCCTTCACATGTATATGCTCATTCCACTCGATGGAGGCCACCAACTCATTCTGATCAATCTCCGGCATACGCTCCTTGCCAATCCACAGAAAGAGCAACACGCAAAGCGGAAGCGTAAGGAGTGCCCCCACCGCCCAACGACGAGGACGACGGAAAATGAACGACGCACCTCGGTCATAGAGCCCCAACATCGTTTGGTTCTTCACCGGAGAAGCATACGTGCGAGCCACCCACTGCCAACGTCTGCCTCGTGCACCCGTCAGAAGCAGATAGAGCACCGGCAAGAGACAGATGGATACAATGTAAGAGACCGTCAGTCCCGATGTAACCGCAAAAGCCTCATCATAAAAGATAGCCCCCGCCATGCCGCTCATAAATATCAACGGCAAGAAGACCGCCACTGTAGTCAACGACGAGCTCAACATGGGCGTAATCATCTCTGAGGTACCTCGCACGCAAGCTTCAAACAACGTCAATCCACGCGCCTGTTCCTGCGCAATATTTTCTGTTACAATGATTGCATTGTCTATCATCATGCCCACGGCCAAAATCAATCCTGAAAGGGAAATGATATTAAAAGAGACATGGAACAAATAAAAGAGCAAGAAAGAGGATACCACAGAAACAATCATGCACACCCCGATAATCACAGGCGACTTCACATCGCCCATAAAAAGGAAAGCCACCAACAAAATCAAGATGAAACCAAGCAGCAAGTTCTGTTGCAGATTCGCAATTGTATAGTCCAACAGTTCCGTCTGATTTCGGCACACCTCAAAGTCCACCTCCGGATAGAGTTCTGCAAAATAGTCCAGACTTTTCTGAAGTTCGGACTTCAAATCGTCCATGTTCTCATCCGATTGTTTTACAATGGCCAAAGTCACCGCCCGTTTTCCATTAGCCAACGAACGCCCCTGTTCAGCCTGCGCCGCCATCTGCACCGTACAAAAATCACGAAATTGCAATAGGCGTCCCTGCTTATTCAGATAAATATTTTCCACATCCTCCACGGTACGCAACAACGACGAAACACGGATGTTATATTCGTAGTAACCATCGCGCACCACCATGCTTCCAGGTTCTACATTGTTATTCTTCAATGCGGTTTCCAAATCCGTCCATGTGACACCGGCACTCTGCATACGCGCACCATCCGGTACCACCCGAATTTCCCGTCCGGGCGCACCGGTCATATCCGCCATAGCCACCTGCGGCAACTGTTCAATGCGACGTTTAATCACATTTTCCGTCACCTCACAAAGTTGCAGAAAGCGCTGTTCATCTCCCTCTTGATAAGCAGAATCCGCCTTTAGCGTCAGGTTCAAGTAGAAAACCGGGATATCAGTAGCACTTGCCTTAATAGCTTTCGGTCGAATGGTCTCCTTGGGGAAAGAATTCATTGCGGCATCAATCTTTTCATTCACCTCAATATAAGCCAAGTCCGTGTTTGTACCAAACTCGAACCTCAGACGAATCACCCCACTACCATCCCTCGTCTCACTATGGATTTCGCTCAAATTCCCCACCTGCATCAACTGCCGACGCAGCGGAGTCACCATCGTATTCTCCAGTTCCCGTGCAGAAACATTCTCCCCCGTCACCTGCACCGTTATCTCCGGGATGGCAATATCCGGCAACAGAGAGACCGGAAGCGTGAGATAAGTCACCCACCCCAGTATAAAGCAAGCCGTGAACGTCATCAACACGGCAATAGGCCGTTGTAACAAAAATTTCACCATGACAAACTCCCTACTTGTTACTATTCCTCTTGTCGAATGAGTTTCACCGGCACCTCATGTGCCAAATTGAGATTGCCGGTTACAATCACACTATCTCCCTCCTGCAATCCTTGCTCAATAGTGTACACATCCATATTTTCCAGGCCCGTTTGCACATAGTTCCACAGCGCCTTTCCCTCTTTGAGTGTAAACACCACCTGACGTCCGGAACGAAGCACCACCGCACTCTTCGGCACCTGCAACTTCTCCTCCAACCGACGCCGCACTTTGACGCGAACATTCATGCCATCAAACAGCTGACCGCCACCGTCCAGCACCGCCTTCACCTGCACCATGGCATTTTCATCCACCAGAGGATTTACTTCCGTAATACGTCCCTCCTTTTCGTCAGTGGCCGAGCTGTAAGGAGTTACCTCAACCGAGTCGCCCACACGCACCAAAGGCAGTTCACTCTCAAGCACCGTAAAATTCACCTCCATTTCCCGATTATTGATGATGCGACAGAAAGGTTCCGATGCAGAAGAACGGTTATGAGTTTTCAAGAAAAGATTTGCTACCAGTCCGCTGAAAGGAGCCGTCAACGTAGCCTCTTCCAGTTGTTTCACCGCCAATTCATATTGTGCCTGAGCCTGATCAAATCCACTCTTCACCTGCGCCAACTTCATCGTCTCCTTAGGTACCGTCTCCATTCGGTCAGGATTATACCCTTGTCCTATCAGGACGTCTTTCATATCCAGGCGTGCCTGTTCCATTCGGTCCCTCGCCTGATTGACTGCATTATTCAATTTAAATTTATCGAGTTCAGCCAACTTCTGCCCTTTCGTCACACGATCCCCGTTTTTTACATAGACCTTAGCAATCTCCTCCGCCGTCTGAAAATAGACATCTGCATACTCCCGAGCCTGCGCTTTACCATTACTCAACAATTCATGATAAAACGTACTCTTCTCCAGTTTTACCACTGTCACCTCAGCAGGAGTTGAAGGAGAGAGCGTCTCCACTCCCTCCTTCTCTATTTGGTTCTGTTTATTTTCTCCGGAACATGCGACACTCAATAGAGCTGTTAAACCTAAAGTCAACAAAGATTCTTTCATGTTTCAAATAAATTAGATTTACGATAAGTTTAACTTTCAATGATTCTACTGCAAATTAAAGCAACAAACATCATATAAGCAAACAAATTCATCAGAAATCCCCAACTTTAGCATCTAAAAGCCATTCCAGCATTCGATATTCTATTGAGCAAAATCTGTCTGATATACCATAAATTCACCACTCTCCTTACCCTTTCCAAGGAAGTAAAGCCTGTCTGCTGTTGGACTCAATGCAGCATGCATGTATATCCGGTCCAGCATATGAATTTCCTTAGGCGTTCCGTCCCAATCAAAGTAAAGCAACTTATCTGCACCAAAATCCGTCGGAGATTTCAATGTATCACCCAAGAAAAAACCTACACAATAATCCTTACTTGCTAAAAGATCTACAAAACCGACGATATTATTTTTTTGATAAACGACGCTTCCATCTCCATCCAGTTCATAAGACGGAGAACGATAGGTATAAGACTTTATAAGGCGAGGAGATTTCAGGTTACTCATATCGTAGAAAGAGATGTTCTCTCCCATTCCATTTGCCACCGCCAGCACTTTTTTTTCTTGCTGGTAAGCAAAGACACACTGATTAAGCATCGCTTTGGTCACCTCTTCCATAGAAGCATATTCTTCTGAATATTCGCCAAAAGTAGAGACCAATTCACCTTTATCATTAATAATAGCGAAACGTCCACCTTTAATGATGCCTGAAGCAACCAAATAATGTCGGTTTAAAGGATACAATTGAAATACAGATTTTAGTACATCATCATATTTCAAAGGGATGAAATCCCCACTCTCGTGAGAAAGGGAGTCATTTTGAATTGAAGCAAAACTAAATGACGAACGCATAGCATCCCATAAAAAGAGAGAGCTATCCCGACTACACATGGTTGACAGATGCATACATTCCCCGGGGCCGCTACCTCTCGTCAAAAACGTCCCTTTCAATTCTCCCGTTTCCCCATCAAATAGATTCAAGAAGTTAGGTTGAAACATATTAGCCAACAAAACGCCCTGTTCTGTACACTGTATCATATAAGGATTCAGAATACTATCACGATCCAATATACTTTCTTCCGGAATAAGATTTTCAGATGCGGTAAATAGCTCCACAAAGCTTCTCTCTGATTTAGAACATGAGCACAACAATAGAAGGCAAATGTACGCCAAAACATTTCGGGTTTTCATATTATAAAAGCTTTTAAGATGAACAAAATACACTTCTAAATCTAATGTCGGGGAAAAAATATATAAATTTTCAACGAATCAAACATCTCTAATGTTAAAATACAACAATGCCCCATCAAACGACTCATCATAAATTCAAATAGCCAAGTTGCATTTCATCGTCCAATGCCATGATTACTCGATGATTTTCATCATCATAAGCAAAGTTCAAAATGGGATACCCCACTTGTAACGTTTCTATGTAAGTACCATCAGCTTTAAAAAGCAACAACTTGTCCGGATAGTTGCCATGCGTGGCCCCATTTCTCTGTGACACATCATCACCACCTCTGTAAGTAGCAATAATGAGATTCTTTGCGAAGACCACATTGCCAAAATAGAGTTGTTTCACGGAATGACTACTACCCCATTCTTTTCCATAGATTGTATATTTCAATTGTCCGTCCGTAGAAAGTATTGTCAACAAATCATCATGCCAATAAGCCTCCACATAACAATCATTCTGAGGCGAAACAGCGAAACTCACCCTTTTTTCCTTTACTTCCGGATTACCTTCATAAGACATATACATCTTATCTCCCGTTTGCGGATTCCATTTAGCAACCACCGGTACATAATCCTTTTGCTCTTTGTTCACCTTAAAGAATTGTGCGTAACAAAGCGTATCATTCACATAATGAAACGTGTAAGGGAATTCACCTTTATCCAACGAAGCTATTTCCTCGGGCATATAGGCAGTGTCTGATAGCACCTTCTGCAAATCGAAACGCAACAATTTTTGGTTTCCAACATCCGCTACAAAGAACACATCATCTCCTCCGCAAGGGACAATGCCCAACATATTGGCGATTTCACCTGGTCCTCTTCCCCGTTCACCGACACTCACTTTATACGAAAAATCATTTTTATCATATACACGAATGAGCTGATCTGGCGACATCATATCACTTACCACCAAATAGCTACCACATATATAAGGAATAGCGATTCTAGACAGTTCAATCGAATCCGATTGTATACACTGAACCTTTTCCTTAACATCTATCACATTACTCTCAAAGTCGAAACTTTTCTCCGAGGAGTTTTTATTCTCACATCCACCAAACACAAGAAACAGCAGTACGACTAACGCTATCTGAACATTTTTCATATTTTTACTCCTTTCGAACATCATTTGGGTTGATTTAAAATTCAAGTCACGGCAAATGTATATATCTTTCCATCTATAAAGAAAAGGACTTCTAATATTATTTCCACAGAAATCCATTTTTCTTAAGATGTTGGAAATTTGCGTAAAAAGTTGGTTATCTGCACTAAATTTCATTATTTTGCAGCTATAACATTGAAATGCATTAAGAGAAAGAACTACTAAATTACACCACTATGAAAAAAATTACGATTATTGGCGCCGGGAATATGGGAGGCGCCATCGCAGCCGCATTGAGTACCTCACCACAAGTAAAGGTGACGGTGGCCAACCGCGGCAAATCCAAACTGGAAGAGTTACAAACGCAATACCCTTCACTCACCGTCACTACCGACAATGTGGCGGCAATTGACGGAGCCGATCTGGTGATTCTGGCTGTCAAGCCATGGGTGATGAGCGAGGTAATTCTGCAAATCAAAGAGACTTTGAATTATACCCACCAAGCCGTGGTTTCTATCGCCGGAGGGATGGGACTGGATACGCTCGACGCACTGCTGGAGAAACAGGGTGCACTGCCGGCACTCTTCCACGTCATCCCCGACACCGCCATCAGCGTGGGGCACGGCATGACCTTCATCGCTGCCCGTCGCGCATCAGAGGAGTTGAAGCAACTGGTGAAAGAGGTGTTTGGCTCCATGGGAGAAGCAGCGGTGGTGGAAGAGCGACTGATGAACGCTGCCACCGCCCTGAGTTCCTGCGGCATCGCCTACGCTTATAAATATGTACAGGCGTGCGTGCAGGCCGGTGTGCAACTGGGTTTCCGTCCCGACGATGCGCTGCATTATGTCCTCGCCACTGTGGACGGCGCCGTGGCCATGCTGCGCCAAAACGAGACGCTTCCGCAGCAGGAGATTGACCGCGTGACAACCCCGGGCGGCATGACCATCCGAGGCATCAATGAGTTGGAACATCAGGGATTCACTTCGGCCGTGATTCGTGCGGTCCTTAAACCTTTGGAGTCATGAACGGGAAGAGATACCATCGCGTAACGATTAAGATTGGAAGTAACGTACTGACGCGCAGTGACGGCACACTGGACGTCACCCGCATGTCGGCTTTGGTTGATCAGATAGCCGAGCTGAAGCGTGCCGGGATTGAAGTGATTCTCATCTCCTCGGGTGCCGTAGCCTGCGGACGTTCCGAACTGGCTCACTGCGACTTGCCGCGCATGGATAAGGTGGACAGCCGGCAACTTTTCTCGGCGGTGGGACAGGTGAAGCTGATGAATCGTTACACCGACCTCTTTGCCGGACACGCGCTGAAGGTGGGACAGGTGCTCACCATGAAGGAGAACTTCTCCACCCGCCGTCACTACCTCAATCAGCGCAACTGTATGAGCGTAATGCTCACCGCGGGCGTGGTGCCGATTGTCAACGAGAATGATACGGTGAGTGTCACCGAACTGATGTTCACTGATAACGACGAGCTGTCGGGACTGGTGGCTACGATGATGGACTGCGACGCACTGATTATCCTGAGTAACATCGACGGCATCTACAACGGTGACCCGAAAGAGCCCACTTCGCAAGTCATCTCTACCGTAACCCTCGACGACGACTTGGGGAAATACATTCAGAACGAGCGGTCGGGATTCGGACGCGGCGGAATGGTGACGAAATATCGCATCGCACGCAAAGTGGCCGAGGAGGGCATCGAGGTGGTGATTGCCAACGGCAAGCGCGAACGAGTGTTGTGCGACCTGCTGATGAGTGAGGCAGGCGTGGTCTCCACCCACTTTGTTCCATCCACCGAGGCCATCTCCGGCATGAAACGATGGATGGCCCACAGTCAGGGGTTCGCCAAAGGACGTCTGCTGATTGATGCCCATGCCGCAGAAGCAGTGCTCTCTGACGCTGCCGTCTCTCTGCTCCCCATCGGCATCACAGCGGTGGAGGGCGATTTCGAGAAAGATGATTTGGTGACGATTGTCGCTCCCGACGGGACGGCGCTCGGCATCGGTCGTGTGGCGATGAGTTCTGACGAGGCTCGGCAGGCGATGGGCAAACGCGGACAGAAGCCGATGGTGCATTACGATTATATGTTTATCGAGAAATAAAATAGGAGGGATTATACGATGAATGAACAAGATATAACGGCTCTTTTGGAGGGCGCCCATGCCGCCACACGCAGTTTGTTGGGCATGGAGGAGACGGAGGTGAACCTTACGCTGCAGGCGGTGGCGGAGGCTTTGGTGCAGGCCACGGAGAAGATTCTGCAGGCCAATGCGCTCGACTTGGCGCGCATGGATCCGGCCAACTCGAAGTACGACCGTCTGAAGCTGACGGCTTCGCGACTGGCGGATATTGCTTCGGATATGCGCCATGTGGCTACCCTTCCCTCTCCGAGGAGAACGCTGGAGCAGCGCGAACTGCCCAACGGTTTACAGCTTAGCAAGGTGGCTGTCCCGTTCGGGGTGGTGGGGGTTATCTTTGAGGCACGACCGAATGTCTGTGCTGATGTCTTCGCCCTCTGTTTCAAGTCGGGCAACGTCTGCGTACTGAAGGGCGGACGCGATGCCGACGACACCAACCGTGCCATTGTGGGGGTGATTCAGCAGACGCTGGCTGCACATGGGGTGGCGCCCGAAGTGGTGACGCTGCTGCCCTCTACGCATGAGGCGGCGGACGCGATGATGCATGCCCGCGGAACCATTGACTTGATTATCCCTCGCGGTGGAGCAGCGCTGATTCGCAGTGTGAAGGAGCACGCCACGGTGCCGGTCATCGAGACGGGTGCCGGGGTCTGTCATTGCTATATCGACCGCACTGCCCGGACGGATTACGCAATGCGTATCGTGGAGAATGCCAAGACGCGCAGGGTCAGTGTGTGCAACGCGCTCGACTGTGTGCTCATCCATCGGGAGCGGTTGTCCGACCTGCCGCAGATTTGTGCGCCACTGGCTGAGAAGTCGGTGGTGATTCATGCGGATGCCGAGAGTTACGCTGCCTTGGAAGGCATCTATCCGCCGCAGTTACTGGTGGCTGCGGAGGCTGATGATTTCGGTCGCGAGTTCCTGTCGATGCAATTGGCCCTCAAGACGGTAGGCAGTCTGGACGAGGCTTTGGCGCACATTGCCCGATACGGTTCCGGTCACAGCGAGAGCATCGTGACGGAGGATTCTGTCGCCGCCCGTCGTTTCCAGCTGGAAGTGGACGCAGCGTGTGTCTATCACAACGCCCCCACCTCATTCACCGACGGAGCACAGTTTGGCTTGGGTGCCGAGATTGGCATCTCTACGCAGAAGCTTCATGCCCGCGGTCCCATGGCGCTCCGCGAGCTGATGACCTACAAATGGCTCATTGAGGGCACGGCGCAGGTTCGCCCGTAAAGCTATTACAAAGAGGGGTTGGGCACTGTCTCTACAAATTTTTGCGAATAAAAAGGTTCCCCACCCCTCTTTCTGACAAATTTTTGCGAATAAAACAGCTCAAAATACAAATTTTTGCGAATAACTGTCACATATTTGTTACGTCCACTTTAATTAGTGCCGCAAATCCATTGGTGTCCCAGCTAGACTCACACGGAAACTTCACATGAATGGGAAGAGATGCCAATACATTCCATGATACCTCCAAACAGTAATCCGCAGAACAAGACCATCAGCACGGTGCAAAGTATCAGTAGAGCCACCCTTACAAAGAAATTCCTCACTTTGAAGGCCTGGACGAGGGCAATGTAGCCCAACACAATAGGAACAAGAACTTCCGTTCCTTCCAAATTGATTCCTAAGAATGTGAGTAACAGATGCAGAAAGTCGTACTCCAGGAATGTGCAAAGCATATACAAGGTTGCCACCAAGTATTCCGCCGCATTAAACCGTCGACCGCCGAACCGACAATAAGTGAGCCATACGGCCAGCATGATGGGCGGGCACATGAGTGCATAAGTAAACTCATGCGAAGAAATAGCCCTAAAAAGCAGTTGGATGAGTTTGTAACCCACACTGTTCGGATCAGCATCGTCTGATTCGTAAACCAAGTGAAAACTTACATCGAAGGTGTGACTATCTATATCAAACAATGTGGAGAACAACGTAATATAAACAAGGAGAGCTACCAGCATGTTCACGGGAGCCATGTAACGGTCGCGGTCTCCATGAATATAGTCACGCACCACCGCCCAAGGCTTTACAGCCAGCCGGATGGCAGTGTAGAAGAATCCGGATTCCACACTAAACAATCCCCAGATGCTATTCTTGAGGAACGAGCGCATCTTCAAGCGCTGCGGAGTTTCTTGATCATTCATCGGTATGGTAATCTACAAATTTTTGCAAATAACGGGGCTAAGATACAAATTTTGCAAATAACTGTCACATATTTGTTACGTTCATTTTAATTGGTGCCGCAAATATCTTATCGCAGCGTACGAATCGTTTTTCGAATAAAGCTATGGAGCAATTGGATGGTATTCTAACACCACCGGTCTCTCCGTCGAAGAAATAGAAAAGCTATAAAGATTACTCCATTCGATGGTGTTAAATTAAGCATAGGTACTCTGCCACCCATATTAGCAGTTTGTATTGAAAAGCCAAGAAGTCCGAGATAAATATTTCTCATTCTTCAAACAAATCATCAGCTGTAACCTCACTGTCAACCA
>CAYSOW010000005.1:38068-42527 GCA_964432715.1 uncultured Bacteroides sp. | reverse complement strand
TCTTTATTTAATATTTTGATTGATGAGTAAGAACGCTTCAAAGAGCTCTTGCTCATTCAGCAATTGCAACTTGCTGCACTGCTTGAGAATTCGGACGTTGAAGTGCTCCTTCTCGAAACCTTTGATTCTCTGGCGGCACTGCTTGTGGTAAGCCTTGATGGCATCCCATTTGTGATTCTCGGGGTGACGGGCATTCCAATGCACCTCCTCCACGGCATGCTGTTCCTCCTGCTCAAACTTGAGGAACTCCTTGTTGGCTACTCTCAGCTCCGGCTCCATAGAAATGGTGAAGAGCGCACGCTGAAGTTGTTTGGAGGGACTGTAGGCGGGAATCTCGCGACTTACCAGCTCGCGGAGCGCCGTGTAACGGTCGCAAATCAACTCCTCAGTGGTGTAATCGCTGGTGTTCATGACAGAGATGTCCGTTTTCAGCAGCTGCTTCATCTCCTCGTTGCCATAGGCCACTTCACGTTCTCTCACCTCGGCATCCACCAGCTCCATCCAGCTTAACATCAAAGAAATTTTCCAGTGAAGATCCTCTGTGATTGGTTTTTGTTCATCGACATCCTGACACCATTGCGTAATCGCCTCAGTGGCCCGGCGTGTCATGCCTTCCAGTGTAGTCATCTTCTCGCCCCATTCATCCATGATGGCATGGTAGCGATATTTGTCAGTTAGCGCCACATAGTGGCAATAAGAGGCGAGGGTGGTCAATTTCCCTTGTCCGCACTCTACGTTGCGAATGCTCTCCAGGCGGTTATCCGTTTCTTGCGCCACTTTAAAGAGGTTCATCCCTTGGGAGAGTCTCCAGTTTCTGAGCATTCGTCCTAAGACTTGTGCATAAATCTCATCGTTCATCCTTTTGCGCTTGTTGTTTGGTTCTCTAATATGCGCGCAAAATTATAATTTTTATTCGATTTCGGAAAAGAATTTCATAAGAAATAGGAACTTTTTAGTCAATAAGCGTAACAGCTATCAGTCCGATAACCACTTCATTCGCCTTTGTCTCAATGGTGAAATTTTTTAATGACTTGTCCTTTTCCAGCGGCAGGTAGAGCAAAATGCCCGCACCACCGGGGATGCGGCGGTCGTTGAAGCCTTTCAGGGCGCAGCTTTGTTCCAGGTCGTTGCTCACCTCACCGGTGGCGAGGAGCAGACGGTAGGGACGGGGGGCTTGGCTGCGGAAGGCGTTGCCGTCGAGGTAGTAATCTTGCTCGATGGGCGCCCAGTTCTCGGGGTTAACCAGCGAGAGACGACTCTCGGTGCCATCCTGATAGCTGACGCGCACTACGCCATTCTCCTGGTGACACTGCATGTGGTTGGTGGTGCCTGCCAGCAGCAGGTAGATGCCGGATGCATGTCCGCTGAGCGCCACTTGCAGCGAGTCGGGATAGTTGTCCCACAGGGAGGTGTAGGCAATGTTCTCCCCACTTTGTGCTGCGCGGAAGGGAATGCCTTGCGGCGTGGTGAAGAGGCCGTTGCGTACGGCACTGCGGAATCCGCTGTCGTCCGGTTCGAACGTCTCCTTGGGGTGACACCATTCGCCGATGCCTTGCACGGGAATCTGCAGGGTGGTGTAGGGCGAACGGGGCGACAGGTATTGGTTGTGGAAGAGGTCGGTGAGCCGGGCGTTCCACACGTGCGACAGTTCCACCGGACGGTAATGGGGATGCTCCTGAAGTACGAGTTCGGTGCCGTAGCAAGCGGGGGCTTCGGAAGGGCGCTCCTTGAGGGCAGCCGGCGACTTCTCTCTCCACCAGCGTTGCTCGCCTTGTGCCACCAGCTCGAAGGCCTCTTCGGAAGCCGTTGTGGCGGAAGAATGTGCTGCCGGGAGTGCAGCGGCCTCTACCGGTTGAGCCAGAGAGTCGGCAAGCAGCGCTCCTTCCCACTGAATCTCTACCTCATAGCTCGTCTCGCGCGTGGGGCAGACAAGGGTGAGCTGTGCATGACCCACCCCGGGAGTGGCCGTCTCGGGGGCGATAGGGGTGCCGTTGAGGGTGATGCGCTTGCAGTGCGCACGACGGGCGGGAACCACCAGCGTGACGGTGGCGGAACGGGCAAAGCGGGGTGTGAAGCGGTAGTGCTCCACCTCGCGCTCTGTGCGCTGCGTATCGGGGAGCATATCTGTGAGCGTATCGTTGAGGGTCCGCTCATATTGAAAATCGAGATAAGGAGCATGGAACGAGGCATGATCCCAGTCGGCAGGGAGTCCCGGACGGAGGGTGAGGCGCTCATGCAGCAGGTCGGGATAGATGCCGAAGAGTCCCTGCACCAAGGCGCGAGAGGCGATTCCGATGGGGTCGCCAAAGTCGCGGTAACACTCCCCGCGGGCGGCATCATAGAAGCTCAGCTGACCGAAGTTGCCGGGGGAGTTGCCCAGATACATGCCGTCCAGAAGGTTGCTCTTGAAGAGACGAAAGGCCTCTTCGGGGCGGTTGGCCTGCCAATAGGCGAGGGCGGTGTGATACACCTCGGCGAAGGCAACATTATTGATGCTCCAGCTGTAGGGAAGCCAGTTGGTGGTGGTAATCGTTTGGTACCCCTCGTCGGCCAGTCCGCTGCCCTGCACGTTGATGTGCGGAATTTCGCGGTCGATGTAGCGCGTGGCGAGGTAGTATTGGAAGGGGTTGCTCACCTCCGAGTCGATGGCGTGGTAGACTGTCCACACGGCGGGGGAGGTGTGCAGCGATTGGTGCCCCAGCAAGTCCTGAAACTCCGCCCAGCAACCCTTGTCGCTCATCCAGAGCCGGCGTTGCAGTGCCTCACGGATACGGTCGGCCTCGGTTTGATAGGGCGTAGCATCCTCACCCAACAGTCGTGCAATCTCCGCAGCCAGTCGGTTGGCGCGGTAGTTGTAGGCGGAAGAGTGGGTCACGGCGCCACTATTATAATAGAGTGCATCGCTCGCCCAGATGCAGCAATAAGCATCATAGAGCGCATCGTCATCGGGATCGAAGTTGCGCTTCTCCCAGGCAAGGTGACGGGTGATTGTGGGCCACCTCTTCCGGGCATAGGCCGTGTCGCCCGTCCAGCAGAGATGCCACAACAGTTCGTCGATGTAACACAGGTTCATGTCATAGTGGTGCATCTGGTTGTTGCGCTCCGGGTTGCGACAGATATATCCGTTGCTATACATGGGAGTGCCCCAACGCTTCTCAGCCCGGGCGAGGTTCATCAGGGTGTCTTGGCGCGGATGGTTATAGACAGGCGCCACATCAGTCACCTGCGAAGCCGCGTAGTGGTCGAAGTGTGTCTGGGCGCGGTCGGTCCATCCCAGACAGTCGCCGATATAGGCAGCCCGCCAGCCACTGAGCGGCATGCGCCATCCGTTGGCGCCATGCAGCCACACCTCTCCGCTCCAAATGCCGTCGGCAGCAGCGGAGAGGGCGCCTCCCAGGGTGTTCAGGAAGGGGTCGGGCGTATCAATGCGGAAATCGGACGTGCGTCGCAGTCGTTCCGCTTCGGTGGTTTGGAAGAGTCGTGCTCCCTCCTCCGGAGAGAGTATTTGCAGCGAATCATGCTCATAGAAGAGGTAGACGGTGGAGGTGAACTCCCCGGCCACCGTCGTAGGAGCGGCGGTCAGCGATGCCTCGAAACTATCGGCAGGGTCGGCGCCCATGTCACCGCTGCGGTTGAGTCGGGCGGCACGAATGGGGGAGAGCAAACCCTCCAGTCTCCAGCTTGCACTAGAGGCTTTAGACCCCTTTTTTCCAACAGCTTTCTTCGCTTCTTCTTCCTTTGTGCCTTCTTTCTTTATTCCTTCTTTCTTCGCATGCTCTTTCCCCACAGCAACCTTCCAGATTGCCGCTTCGCGATCATAGAGCGCCAGCACTTCCACCTGCACCGGCCACTGCCAACGCGCATCAGTCAGGCGATAGCTACGCTTCCCCGGTTGATAGCTTGCCCGGCAATGCTCGGCACTATCCAGCGCCACCCACTGCTTCCCCTGATAGAGACGCAGGTCGATGTGCCAGCTCTTCGGCTTGTTGTAGATGGCAAAGACCGGACGGTCGCTCGTCTCCACACGGAAAGGAGTGTGCGGACCGTAGAGGGCGCGGGTATAGCGATTGTTTCCATCCTCGCAGACAAAAGCATCCCCTTCCGGTCGGTATTGCAACCGTCGGGCACTACCTCTCAACGCTTCGTTGTAGGAGGTCGATTCAATGTAATCTCTACCCTCCAGGGTACGTTGCTTCTGTTGCGCAGCCGTCAGACCGCTGCTGCTTCGTTCAGACGTGCGTTCGGATGCGTGTTCGGCAGTCCGTTCGGCACTCTGTGCCGACGTGCGTGATTGGACCTGTGCAAAGAGCGTTCCACCGGCCAAAGACCCTACGAATAAGAAAGAGAGCGCGAGCGCCCGACCATGGCCGAGCACTCGCGTTATCTGTGGATGGAAAAATAAATTCATACGAAATGTTTTAAGCAGTTAAAGCATTCAAGCAATTTACAAGCATTTAAG
>CAYSOW010000005.1:27437-37968 GCA_964432715.1 uncultured Bacteroides sp. | reverse complement strand
TTAAGGCATCACCTGCAAACCTTCCCAACGAACGTTCCAAGTGCCATCCTTCGGGAATCCCGGGTTCTGCTCGGTGCAGCCGTCCCATCCGGCACACATCATCGCCACCGCCGTGAGCAAGCCACCGTTGCCGGGCAGGTAGATACGCAGACGAGCATCCTGATAATTGTGGCCATTCACCAAGTACGTATTCGTGCGCTTGTCCATCAGCAGCGCCCCCACCGCCTTCTCCGGTTCGCCCAAGCGAGCCGCATTCATGGCCGTCATCGGATAGTCCCATCCCCAGGTCTTGTCCCAGTTCCAGTTGTCCCACACCCAATGCAGCGTGTTACGCATCACCTCCTTCTGAATCAGTCGGTTCATCGGCAAGATGCCCAAAGCACCCAGCACCGCCATGTGGTCGGAAGTAAAGCGAATGTCCTGATAAGTCTGCGGAGCCGTCTCAGCCGCCAGATAGAGACTATCCCCGTTGTAAGCCAGCGGCGAGAGCTGATGAATCACCTCGTCCCAATCGGCATGACGCGCCTCACCGCGGAGCTCCTGCCACTGCTGAGCCACCTGCAAGGCATAGTGCCAATAAGAGAGCTCGAAAGGCGGGTTCACCGTCTCAGCAGCTTTCAACGTCTCTTGCGCAGGGATGATACCCTTCAGCACATACCGATGCTGAATCGAGTCGTAGCTGGCGAAGGAAGCCATAAACTCGGCACTCTTCTCCACCAAATCCCCGTATTCCTTCAGTACCGCCTGCTTATCAGAAGCATTGCGATAAATCAAGTTGGCTAAATAAATAAGGTGAGGCTGCTGCCAGATGAGGAAGCTACCCACCTTCGAAGGCGCCTCCATACCGCTCGGGTCGGTCATCTTCATCCAACGCACCCCTTTGAAATGTTGACGTTCGGCAATCTGCTTGGCGATGGGCTCCACCGACCGGTACCAACGCAGGGTGCGGTCGAGCAGGTTCGCACGGTTCCACAACGCAAACTGCGCCTGGTGCCACCAAATCATCTCCAGGTGGAACTTGCCGAACCACGAGTTGTAAGTGAGGCCCGTCTCCTGCGGAGGCGTAGAACCGGCGCACTGGATGGCGAGGAGGTATTGACTCAACACCACGCGGCGCTCCAACTCCTTCGCACGCGGATCAGTGCAGGCGGAAAAGTCGACGGCAGCGCCCTCTTTCCAAAAAGCCTCCCAATAAGCGGCAGCAGCGTTCAGCGTCTCCTCCATGCTCCCCATGCGGGTGGTGGGCAGCTCCGGCGTAAAGGCGCAGCTAAAGGCCCAGTCGTCCTGCTTAGGCGTCAGGGTGAAGTAGTTGCGTCCCACTTGCTTCAGCGTGGCCTTGCCCTCCCAACGCAACGTAATATAATAGGTGGTAGCATCCAGGGTGTGCTTCAGTACAGCCTCTTGCGCACTCTGAGAGACGACGGTCGTCTGATGCTTGTCGTCGGCACTCCAGCAGCAGGCGTCGTCAGCATGACCGCCCGTGGGGTAGGGCAAGCGCAGACAGATGGGCTCGTGACGCTTGGAGACGATGCGTGCCGCCAGAGCGTCTTGTTGCGGATGTGCGGTGGTGGTGACTTGAAAATCGGCTCCGTGATAGCGGAAGCTGCTATGTATCACCCCTTTCCAAAGATCAAGCTCCTGCTGCATATGGCTCACTTCCGAGGGCTTGGCCGTGCGTCCGAACTGGAAGCCGAGGATACCCAGATGCAGTCGGTGCGGATTCATGCGCACCCAGTCGGCCGCCTCTTGTGCCCGTCCCTTCTCCTTCGGCTGATTGGCATAGAGCTCGATGGCCCCGTGACCGAAGTCGTAAGGCTGCAACGTCTCTTCCGGACGATAATTCTCCGGGTTGGGGAACGCGTGCCAGCCCCATTGGCTCTGGGTGCCCAAAGGAACCCCTAAGCTATATAATTCGGGAAAAGTCTGCAGTCCGGTGGCATCCACGGTGTAAGCAAACTCACCATTGCCCACAGAGAGCGAGGAGAGCGAGTCGAGCGTGGTGACCTGCGGGTTGTTGCGATGAACCAGCGCGAAGCGGTCGATCGGTGTCTCTTCCGTCTTCGAGGCGGCGCAGAGCGTGAGGCCGAATCCCAGGAAGAACGATAAAATCAGAAATTTTTTCTTCATACAGTGTATTGATTCAGTGTTTTTGTTTGGGTTAAAAAGAATGGCTCAAAGGTAGTCGTTTTGAATGGATTACTCAAGAATATGGCGCGCTAATTTAAGAAAAACGACTAAAATGATGGTGTGCTCTAACTTATTTCGTATTTTTGCGAAAGAAAGAAATTCGTGACGAAAGGAATTTTCGATGAAAGAAAGAATTTCTTGAAAGATGAAAGAATTACTTGAAACATTTGAATGAAACATTTAAATCCATGAAAATCACTATGCACAAACAAGGACGCATGAAGACGCTTTTGATGAGTGCCCTGCTGCTTTTCACTGCAGCGGCTTGGGGCAAGAAACAACAGCAAGTACAAGATACTTTCCCGGACGGAACGCCGATTCCCGCTTGGTTTCAACAGACGGAGCCGGTGAAGCCGGAGACACTGGGAACCCGCTACTGCCTGACGGACTACGGGGTGGGCGAGGATAGCACCGTGGTGCAGACGGCACAGATTCAGGCGGTGATTGACCGCGCTGCCGCCGAGGGTGGAGGCGTGATTGTGGTGCCCAAAGGGGTCTTCCTCTCCGGCTCGCTCTTCTTCAAGGCCGGTACGCATCTCTATCTGGAAGAGGGAGGCGTGCTGAAAGGAAGCGATGACATCAGCGACTTCCCGGTGGTGGATACACGCATCGAGGGACAGAGCCTGCGCTACTTTGCGGCACTGGTGAATGCCGACGGTCTGGAGGGCTTTACCATCTCCGGCAAGGGAACCATTGACGGCAACGGCCTGCGCTATTGGAAGTCGTTCTGGCTGCGTCGGGCGGTGAACCCCAAATGTACCAACATGGACGAACTTCGTCCGCGACTGATCTACCTCTCGCACTGCAAAGATGTGCAGGTGGAGGGGCTGCATCTGATGAACTCTCCCTTCTGGACCACCCATCTCTATCGCTGCGAACGGGTGAAATTGCTCAACCTGCGCATCACTTCGCCCGCTGCCCCCGTGAAGGCACCGAGCACCGATGCCGTGGATGTGGACGTCTGCAAGGATTTGCTGATCAAGGGCTGCTACATGTCGGTGAACGACGATGCCGTGGCGCTGAAGGGCGGCAAGGGACCGTGGGCGGATCAGGATGAAAACAACGGAGGCAACTATAACATCATCATCGAGGATTGCACCTACGGCTTCTGTCACAGTGCCCTCACCTTCGGCAGTGAGTCGATCTATGACCGCAACGTGATCTTCCGCCGCAGTCACCTGATTCGTGCCTCACGCCTGCTCTGGCTGAAGATGCGTCCGGACACACCGCAACACTACGAGTATATCCGGGTGGAGGACATCGAAGGCGATGCACAGAGCATGCTGGTGGTGAAGCCCTGGACGCAGTTCTTCGACCTGAAAGGACGCAAGGATATGCCGCTCTCTGTCGGCAATCATGTAACGATGCGCAACATCCGCTTCACCTGCAAAACCTTCTTTGACGTGGCGCCTTCCGACCAGTATCAACTGAGTCATTTCCTCTTTGAGAACCTGCAGGTGAAGGCCGTGAAAACCGCTTGCAACCGCTCCATCATCGACGATTTTGAGTGGAAGAATGTGCAGGTGGAAGAGGGAAGCTACGAGTAAAAGGGAGAAACTTCGGCGGGAGGCTGCATAAAGCGTCAACAGAAGTAAAAAAATGAACATTTGTTCAGAATTATACCTTTACTCACACATTTTTATGCTATTTTTGCAGCATCATGTGATGATAACAGTTAAGGAATAAAGAATATGTCGTGCATTTTACATATAGAAACTTCGACGGACGTGTGTTCCGTTGCCCTGAGTCAGGACGGACAGTCCATCTTTTCGAAGGAAGATTTTCAAGGTCACTCTCATGCGGTGTCGCTGGGTGTGTTTGTGGAAGAGGCGCTCTCGTTTGCCGATAGTCACGCCATTCCCGTCGATGCGGTGGCGGTGAGCTGTGGCCCGGGCTCTTACACGGGCTTGCGCATCGGTGTCTCTATGGCGAAGGGAGTCTGCTACGGACGCAACCTGCCGCTGATTGCACTGCCCACACCGAAGGTGCTCTCCGTGCCGGTGTTGCTGCGTGAGGAGTTGCCCGACGACGCACTGCTCTGCCCGATGATTGACGCCCGTCGCATGGAGGTGTATGCCGCCGTGTACGACCGTGCGCTGAATCCGGTGAGAGAGATTGCAGCGGACATCGTGGACGAGCATTCCTACCTGAACTTTCTGGAAGCGCATCCCGTTTATTTCTTCGGTAACGGGGCGGCCAAGTGTCGTGCGCAGATTACCCATCCCAACGCCCGGTTCCTGGAGGAGGTCAACCCGCTGGCCAAGTGGATGTTCCCGTTGGCAGAGAAGGCCTTTGCCGAGGGCGACTTTAAGGATGTGGCCTACTTTGAGCCCTTCTATCTGAAGGAGTTCGTGGCTTCCAAGCCGAAGAAATTATTGTAAATAAAGAACAAGGAAATAGAACCAATTTTATGGAGAAACATTTGGAATATAATACGCAGCGCGAGAAACTCCCGATGCCGGAGTACGGTCGAAGCATCCAGAACATGGTGGACTATGCGCTCACCATTGAGGATCGTGCCGAGCGTCAGCGTTGTGCCAACACGATTATCAACATCATGGGTAACATGTTCCCCCATTTGCGGGACGTTCCCGAGTTTAATCATAAGTTGTGGGACCATCTGGCCATCATGTCGGGCTTTCAGCTGGACATTGATTATCCGTATGAAATCAATGCGCAGGATCATCTGAGTGTGAAGCCGGCGCAGTTGCACTATCCGGTGGGCCGCATCCGCTACCGTCACTACGGTCGCTTCATCCAGACGCTGATGAAGAAACTGGCGGAGATGCCGGACGACGAGCGTAAGAAGCAGCTGATCAAGCTGGTGGCAATGCAGATGAAGAAAAATTACGTTGCCTGGAACAAGGAGGGTGTGGAAGACCAGAAGATTCTGGATGACATCGCTGAGTACACCAACAATGCCGTGCGTCTGGACAGCGCCACCTTCTCTATCGGTGCGACCGGCAACGGTGGCTCCGGCAACGGAGGACGCAACTATGCCCAGCGCAACAAGCGTCCGCAGAACAACAAGCGCAAACAGTATTGATGAATCCAATAAACACACATACAAACACTTTTAAAATCTATTACCGATGGCTTCATTTGTAATCGAAGGGGGACATAAATTACAAGGTGATATATATCCTCAGGGCGCAAAGAACGAGGTGCTCCAAATTATTTGTGCCACACTGCTCACTCCGGAAAAGGTGACGGTGCACAACGTGCCGGATATCCTGGACATTAATAACTTGATTCAGTTGCTCCGCGATATGGGGGTAAAGGTGGCGAAGGAGTCGCCGGATACCTACTCGTTTCAGGCGGACAATGTGGACATGGCTTATGTGGAGAGTGAGGATTTCCTGAAAAAATGTTCCAAACTTCGTGGCTCCGTGATGCTGATCGGTCCGATGGTGGGCCGCTTCGGTAAGGCGCTGATGGCGAAACCGGGAGGCGATAAAATTGGTCGCCGCCGTCTGGATACGCACTTCATCGGTATCAAGAAACTGGGTGCCGAGTTTGGTTATCGCGAAGATTTGAATGCTTTTCAGCTGACGGCCAAGCAGCTGAAGGGTTGCTATATGTTGCTGGATGAGGCTTCCGTAACGGGAACCGCCAACATCGTGATGGCTGCGGTGATGGCCGAGGGTACGACCACCATCTATAACGCTGCCTGTGAACCCTATCTGCAGCAGCTCTGCAAGATGCTGAACAGCATGGGTGCACGCATCAGCGGCATCGCTTCCAATCGCCTGGTGATTGAGGGCGTGAAGGAGTTGCACGGCTGTGAGCATACGGTGCTGCCCGATATGATTGAGGTGGGCAGCTTCATCGGTATGGCGGCCATGACGGGCAGTGAACTGACCATCAAGAATGTCTCTTACGAGAATCTGGGCATCATTCCCGACAGCTTCCGCCGACTGGGTATCCGCATGGAACAGCGCGGCGATGATATCTATATCCCGGCACAGGAACACTATGAGATTGAGTCGTTTATGGATGGCTCTATCATGACATTGGCCGATGCACCGTGGCCCGGACTGACGCCCGACTTGCTCAGCGTGTTGCTGGTGGTGGCTACGCAGGCCAAGGGTAGTGTGCTGATTCACCAGAAGATGTTCGAAAGTCGTCTCTTCTTCGTGGATAAATTGATTGATATGGGGGCACAGATTATCCTCTGCGACCCGCACCGCGCCGTGGTCATCGGTCACGACCGTCAGTTCCGCTTGCGTGGCGGTACGATGTCGTCGCCCGATATCCGTGCCGGCATCGCGTTGCTGATTGCTGCCATGAGTGCCGACGGCATCAGTCGCATCAATAACATTGAGCAAATAGACCGTGGTTACCAGAATATTGAGGGACGACTCAATGCGCTGGGAGCACGTATCACAAGAATATGATAAGAAAAGAAGAAGTCTACAAAATCGGTCAGTTGACCAAACCGCATGGGGTGAAGGGGGAGATTGCCTTTTCCTTCACCGATGATGTGTTCGATCGGGTGGAGTGCGATTATCTGATTGTGCTGCTGGATGGCATCCTGGTGCCGTTCTATCTGGAAGAGTATCGCTTCAAGTCGGACACGGTGGCGCTGGTGAAGTTCGAACGGATTGACACCGCCGAGCAGGCACGCAGATTTACGAACGTGGAGGTCTACTTCCCGGTGAAACTGGCGGAGCAGGTGACCGACAGGGAACTTACATGGAATTACTTCGTGGGCTTCCGGGTGAAGGAGGTGAAGCATGGCGACTTGGGTGAGATTACGATGGTGGATGAATCGACCATCAATACGCTCTTCGTCATCGACCACCAAGGCACGGAACTGCTGCTGCCGGCGCAGGAGGAGTTTATCGTGAACATCGACCATGAACAGCGTGTCATGGAGGTGCAGGTGCCCGACGGCTTGCTTCAGATGGAGGAGGCCGAGGAGGTGTAAACAGGGAATCGTATGGTTAAGAAGAAACGCAGAAAGCCTTTTTGGCATAACATCAAGTTTAAGTATAAGCTCACCATCATCAACGAGAACACGTTGGAGGAGGTGGTGGGCATTCATGTGTCTAAACTGAACGGTGTGTCGGTGTTGCTCTCTGCCTTCTTCGTACTTTTCCTGATTGCTTCGCTCATTGTCTGCTTCACGCCGCTGCGCAACTATCTGCCGGGCTATATGAACAGTGAGGTGCGCGAGCAAATCGTGTCGAACGCGCTGCGGGCGGATTCGCTGGAGGAGCTGCTGGCACGACAACAGATGTACATTCTTAATATCCAGGATATCTTTCGCGGCACGGTCCGGGTGGATACGGTGCACTCCATCGACTCGCTGACGGTGGCTCGTTCCGAGGAGTTGATGGAACGAACGGCGCAGGAGGAGGAGTTCAACAAGCAGTTTGAGGAGAACGAGAAGTACAACCTGACCAACATCCGCACGGAAGCGGACATGGAGGGGGTGGTGTTCTATCGTCCTACCCGCGGCATGCGCTCGTCGGCCTTCAGTCCCGACACCCGTCACTACGGCGTGGATATTGCCGCCAATCCCAACGAGAGCGTGCTGGCCACGTTGGACGGAACGGTGATCTTCAGCGGCTATACCGCGGAGACGGGATATGTACTGGAAATTCAGCATAACAGAGATTTGGTCTCGGTCTACAAACATTGCGGGTCGCTCCTGAAGAAGGTGGGCGACAAGGTGAGTGCCGGCGAGGTGGTGGCATTGGTGGGTAACACCGGCGCCCTCTCCAACGGTCCGCACCTCCACTTCGAACTGTGGCGCAAAGGGCAGGCCCTGAACCCTGAAAAATATATAGTGTTTTAGTTTTCATGAAGAAACAGATTGCCATATTAGGATCTACGGGTTCCATCGGAACCCAGGCACTTCAAGTCATTGAGGAGCATTCGGAGCTCTATGAAGTGTATGCTTTGACGGCCCATCGGAAATGGGAACTGCTTGCACAACAGGCGCGCAAGTTCATGCCCGAGGCGGTGGTGATAGCCGATGAAAGCTGCTACAGCGCGTTGAAGGAGGCTTTGGCCGACTTGCCCATCAAGGTGTATGCGGGCGAGGATGCGCTTTGCCAGATAGTGGAGTCGGAGCCTATCCAGATCGTACTGACGGCGATGGTGGGCTATGCCGGTCTCCGTCCGACCATTCATGCCATTCAGGCAGGGAAGGCCATCGCGCTGGCGAATAAGGAAACTTTGGTCGTTGCGGGCGAGTTGATCAACCGCCTGGCGAACGAATATCATACGCCGATCTTGCCGGTCGACTCGGAGCACTCTGCGGTGTTCCAGTGCTTGGCGGGCGAGGTGGGCAACCCGATAGAGAAGGTGATTCTGACCGCCTCCGGTGGTCCGTTCCGCACCTTCACGAAGGAGCAGCTGCAGCACGTCACGAAGGAGCAGGCGCTGAAGCATCCCAACTGGGAGATGGGGGCGAAGATTACCATCGACTCGGCTTCCATGATGAACAAGGGCTTTGAGGTGATTGAGGCGAAGTGGCTCTTCGGGGTGACGCCCGAACAGATTGAGGTGGTGGTGCACCCGCAGTCGGTGATTCACTCCATGGTGCAGTTTGAAGACGGGGCGGTGAAGGCGCAGCTGGGTCAGCCGGATATGCGCTTGCCCATTCAGTATGCGTTCTCGTACCCCGACCGCGTGAAGTCGTCGTTCGACCGGCTCGACTTCCGTCAGTGTACGGACCTCACCTTCGAGCAGCCCGACACGGAACGCTTCCGCAACCTGGCGCTGGCTTATGAGGCCTTGCATCAGGGCGGTAACATGCCTTGCATCGTGAATGCGGCGAACGAGGTGGTGGTGGATGCTTTCTTGCACGACCGCATCTCTTTCCTCGGCATGAGTGATGTGATTGAGCAGACAATGCAGCGGGTGGCTTTCCTGAAACGCCCCTCGTATGAAGATTATGTAGCAACGGATAAGGAGGCGCGTGCGTTGGCGGCTTCGCTCCTTATATAATATAGATAAGTAGAATAGTATTTAGTTATGGAAATATTTTTGATTCGTGCCCTGCAGTTGATGATGTCGCTGTCGTTACTGGTGCTCATCCACGAAGGAGGGCATTTCCTCTTTGCAAAACTCTTTAAGGTGCGTGTAGAGAAGTTCTGTCTCTTCTTCGACCCTTGGTTTACGCTCTTTAAGTTCAAACCGAAAAACAGTGAGACGGAGTATGGCTTGGGCTGGCTCCCCCTGGGCGGTTACGTGAAAATCTCCGGTATGATTGACGAGTCGATGGATACCGAGCAGATGAAGCAGCCGGTGAAGGAGTGGGAGTTTCGTGCCAAACCGGCATGGCAGCGCCTCTTTATCATGATTGGCGGTGTGTTGTTCAACTTCCTGTTGGCGCTCTTTATCTACTCCATGATTCTCTATAAGTGGGGCGACTCTTACATTCCTTTGGAGAATATCTCTTACGGTATGAAGTTTAACGACCGCGCGCATGCCATCGGCTTCCAGGACGGTGATATCTTGCTGCGTGCCGACGACAAGAAGTTGGAGCGCTTCGGCATGGATATGTTGCGTGACATCATTGATGCGCGTACGGTGACGGTGAAGCGTGACGGTCAGGAGGCAACGGTCTACATCCCGGAGGACTTGAGCTTGATTACCATCGGCAATGAGAAGCCGGTCTTCATCGACTTCTTCTATCCGGCAGTGGTGGATTCAGTCATCCCCGGTCATGCTGCGGCTTTGGCGGGCATCCAGTCGGGCGATAGCATCATCGCTATCAACGATACGCCCATCAACTCATGGAACAGCATCAACGAGAAACTGGAGGACTTGCGCTATAAGTGTTCGGTGAGTAAGAATCGCGAGGAGTTGCTGGCGGGTCGCTTCACTATCATTCGCCAGGGCGAACAGATGGAGATGCCGGTGCGCTTTGATACCACCTTCGTGGCAGGTGTCTATGCGCGCAGCTTGGCGGGCGCTTACGAGCCGCGTCACATCGAGTACGGTTTCTTCGAGTCGTTCCCTGCCGGCATCACGCACGGCATCAATGTGCTGAAGGGCTATGTGAGCGATATGCGTTATGTCTTCTCGAAAGAGGGTGCCACCAGCCTCGGCGGTTTCGCTACCATCGGTAGCATCTTCCCGTCACAGTGGGATTGGCAACGCTTCTGGGAGATGACGGCGTTCTTGTCGATTATCCTGGCCTTCATGAACATTCTGCCCATCCCGGCGTTGGACGGTGGTCACGTGCTCTTCTTGATTTATGAGATTGTGACGCGTCGCAAACCGAGTGACAAGTTCCTGGAGCGTGCGCAGATTGTAGGTATGTGTCTCTTGCTGATTCTCTTGGTTTGGGCCAACTTCAATGATATTATCCGGTTCTTGTTCTAAG
>CAYSOW010000005.1:25420-27337 GCA_964432715.1 uncultured Bacteroides sp. | reverse complement strand
CTTCTTATGGAGGTATCTTCTTCTAGAGGCTCTATTCTCTTTTCCTCAGCTCCCAGCAAGCCACGGCAGAAGCGGCAGCCACATTGAGCGAATCGACTCCGTGGTACATCGGGATGCGCACCACGTAATCCGTGGCAGCGATGGTCTCCTTCGCCAGTCCGTCGCCCTCCGTGCCCATCACAATGGCCAGGCGAGGCTCACGGGCAAGCTGCGGGTCGTCCAGAGAGATGGACTGGTCGGTCAGCGCCATAGAAACCGTCTTAAAGCCCAGTTGCGACAACTGCGTCAGCGGTCCCTCCAGCCAGCACCAGGGAATCAGAAAGACCGAGCCCATGGATACACGCACCGCGCGACGGTTGAGCGGATCGCAAGAGGTGGGCGTCAGCAACACGGCATCCATGCCCAGTGCGGCAGCCGAGCGGAAGATGGCACCGATGTTGGTGGTATCCACCACACTGTCGATGACCACCACGCGCGAAGCGTTGCGGCACACCTCCTCCACCGAAGGCAGGTGCGGTCTGCGCATGGCACAAAGCACACCGCGGGTCAGCGTGTAGCCGGTGAGTGCCGCCAGCAGCTCCCGGTTGCCGGTATAAACAGGCATCTCCGGATGTTGCGCAATGATATCCGCAGCATCCCCGTGGATATGCTTCTCCTCGCAGAGCAGTGCCACAGGCTCGCAGCCACTCAGCAGCGCCGTGCGAATCACCTTCGGACTCTCGGCAATGAAGAGCCCCTTCTCAGGCTCCAGACGGTTGCGTAACTGCGCCTCCGTCAGCGTGCTGAAGAGCTCCACACCGGGATGCGTTAAACTCGTGATTGAAATAATCGGCATAGGCAAGCGGAACAATTAAGGATTCTCCGTGTCAATTTTCACCAAACCACCGGTTGTCGGGTCGAAAATCACCTTGGTGGTGGTCTTCTTATTGAACAGATTGCTGCTCAACACCTCCTCGTTACCGAACTGAGCCAACACCACTTCCCCCTTAAACAACTCCTTGTTACCGAACGAAATCAGCAAGTCGGCCTTACCGGGCACATTATAAATCACCCCGTCGAACTTCTTCTTCGCACGCTCCTCATCCGTGGGCGGCGTCACCGTGTGCTGGTCGGTCAGCGAGAGATAGATAGGCTCCCCCGCCAGATTGTCCGCCTCTACGCAACCCAACTGATCAGAGAAACGAAGCACAATCTGCTTGTTGATCTCCTCGGTAGGAAGCAAGCGAACCTCCTTGGTGGCTTGCGTCTTCGTGGTGGTGCCGGTGAAGAGCTGCAACAGCGCGCGCTCCTGCTCCTCCAAGCTGTTCAGCATGATGCGCAACGACTCCCCGTCCTTCGGCATACTCTCCGCCTGACCACGGGTGATGGTGTTCTTACTCTCGCGGATGTTATAAATCTCCTTGGCTGTCAGCTCCGCCATCTTCGCCGTAGAGCCCGCCATCAGAATCTCCTCCGTCATGTAGTCTCTCGGGTTCAGCACCTTCTCGGCAGCCGGAGCCGCCTCTGCCTGTACAGGGGCGACAGGGTAGGTAGTGTTAATCGACTTCACGATACCATCCTCCGTCAGTTCCATCAGCGGAGCCGAGGTCTTCTCCTTCAGCTTCACGGTGAACACCTTCTCCGTATCAGGCACACCCACCGGCGTCACCGTAACACTTTGAATGGTCCAATGCTCCTCCGTCTGCGTAGAGACGTTGGTCAGTCGGAGATATTTCTCGGCGTAGCGACTGAACTCGCCGGGCGTAAAGGTGGTCTTTTCCGCCTTGACCGTCAGCTTCAGCGCTGTCTTCGGCAAGAAATAAGTCACCCCGTCACTGTTTCTTCCGGAAACGTAGCCGGTCACCTCTGTTTGAGCCATGGCGCCCAAGCAGCAGAAAAATAAACATGAGGTAAATAATTTCGCTTTCATATTTTATT
>CAYSOW010000005.1:0-25320 GCA_964432715.1 uncultured Bacteroides sp. | reverse complement strand
CTATTCTTGCGGTCGGCTCATCTGCTTCCAGGCACGAGGCAGCGCCTCCACCAAATCCTGTGCCGTCATGCTGATTTCGCCCAACTCCTCTGCGGCCAAGTCGCCCGCCAGTCCGTGCACATAGACTCCCAGTCGGCAAGCATCTTCCGATGTGTAGCCCTGCGCCACCAGCGCCAGCAGAACGCCCGTCAGCACATCTCCGCTGCCGGCCGTAGCCATGCCCGGGTTGCCGGTCGGGTTGAAGTAGAACTTCCCGTCGGGTGTCACCACCGCCGTCCAAGCCCCCTTCACCACCACGAAGATCTGCTGACGCATGGCCAACTCCTTCGCCTTGTTCAGACGCTCGTACGAACTGTTGCAGAACCCCACGATGCGCTCCAGCTCCTTCGGATGCGGCGTCAGGATGGTCCCCTTCGGCAGCTGCGTCAGCCACCCCTTGTGGGTAGAGAGAATATTCAGCGCGTCTGCATCCAGAATCACCGGCACGTGCGAACGTTTCGCCTGATCAATCACCGCCAGCGCCGTATCGGGATGCTGCCCGATGCCCGGTCCGATAGCGATGGCATCATACAAATCCCCGTCGCTGATGCTCGAGAAGCAAAACTCATTCTCGTCGGCATCCACAATCGCCTCCGGCACACTGATCTGCAGAATCTGGTTGTTACACTGCGGCGCATGCACCGTCAGCAGTCCCACACCACTCTTCAAACAAGAGCGAGCCGCCAGAATGGACGCCCCCGCCATGCCATATTTGCCGGCGATGAGCAACGCGTGACCGAAGTTGCCCTTGTGGGCGAAGCGTTTGCGCGGCTGCACCAAGCGCTGCATCTCCTCCCGCTCCGTGATGAAGTAGGAGGCATCCACCCGCTCCGTCCCTTGAGGATGCAGCTGAATATCCAGCACCTCCAGTTCCCCGAGCGTCTCCTGATTCTCCGCAAAGAGAAACGCCAGCTTCGGTTGCTGCAGCGTCAGCGTCAAGTCCGCCCGAACAATGTTCGTCTTGATGTTCAAATCATTGCTCTCGCCCATCATGCCCGAAGGAATATCCACAGCAACGACGGTGGCAGGCGAAGAGTTCAAGTACTTCACCACCGAAGCGAATCCACCGCTGAGCGGCTTGTTGAGGCCCGAACCAAAGAGCCCGTCCACCACCAGATCCTCCTTCGTCAGCGTAGGCGGTGTAAACTGCGTAGTCACCTCCGTGAACGAGGCACCCGCACACTCCTGTAGCCGCTGCTTGTTGAGCAGACAGTCGTCGGAGATTCGTCCGGAGGTATTGAACAGAAAAGCGTGCGTACGGTAGCCCATCTCGCACAACATGCGCGCCATCGCCAGGGTATCCCCTCCGTTGTTCCCCGGTCCGGCAAAGAGAAAGACTTGGGTAGAAGGGCCCCATCGCTTGGCCACGGCAGCGGTGAGCGCACGGGCTGCACGCTCCATTAAATCGGCCGATGAGATAGGCTCATGCTCGATGGTGAACCGGTCCCATTCCTTCATTTGCGTATTGGTTAATATTTTCACGTTCCTAGTTTCCTTTAAATAATTGCGTGTAAAGTTACGATTTTCGTCTAAAACCTTATGATTCTTTGCAAGAAAAATCGTATTTTTGCACAATTCATAAAATAAAACATGTATGAGTACCATAAAAATCAAGGATAAAGAGTTTGCGGTGTCGATTCCCGAGAGCGACATTCTGCGTGAAGTAAAACGAGTGGCTGAAGAGATTAATCGTGATTTGGATGGCAAGAACCCGCTCTTCCTGAGCGTATTGAACGGTTCCTTCATGTTCGCCGCCGACTTGATGAAAAATATCACCATTCCGTGCCAGATTTCTTTCGTGAAGTTGGCTTCTTATGCCGGAACCTCTTCCACGGGAAATATGAAGGAGTTGGTGGGTCTTTCAGAGGATATCACCGGTCGCACGGTGGTGATTGTGGAAGATATTGTGGACACCGGCTTCACCATGCAGCACCTGTTGCAGAAACTGGCCGAGCGTCAGCCCGAGTCGGTACACATCGCTACGTTGCTGGTAAAACCCGACAAGCTGAAGGTGGATTTGAATATCGAGTATGCAGCCATGCATATCCCCAACGACTTTATCGTGGGTTATGGGCTCGACTATGATGGCTTCGGTCGCAACTATCGCGACATCTACACCGTGGTGGAATAGGCATTGTGCGGTGTGACGACAAACGACTATAATTAATAATAAGGATAAAAAGAGATGTTGAACATTGTTATTTTTGGAGCTCCGGGCTCCGGTAAAGGAACTCAGAGTGAGCGTATTGTAGAAAAATTCGGTATTAACCATATTTCCACCGGCGACGTGTTGCGCGCTGAAATCAAGAACGGTACGGAACTGGGTAAAGTAGCGAAAGGTTACATTGATCAGGGTCAGTTGATTCCCGATGAGTTGATCATCGATATCCTGGCACACGTACTCGACTCTTTCAAAGAGAGCAAGGGTGTAATCTTCGACGGTTTCCCCAGAACCATTGCACAGGCTGAGGCTTTGAAGAAAATGTTGGCTGAGCGCAATCAGGAGGTTTCTATCATGCTCGACTTGGACGTACCCGAGGAGGAGTTGATGACTCGTTTGATCAAACGTGGACAGGAGTCTGGTCGTGCTGACGACAACGAGGAGACCATCAAAAAACGTCTGGTGGTTTACCACTCTCAAACCGCTCCCTTGATCGACTGGTACAAAGCAGAAGGCAAATATCAGCACATTCAGGGCGTAGGCACTATGGAGGCTATCTTCGCTGACATCGTGGCTGCAGTAGAGAAATTGTAATTCGAATCAATCAAAAACCTAAACATCGATGGCTGAATCAAACTTTGTTGATTATGTGAAAATCTATTGCCGTTCCGGTAAGGGAGGGCGAGGCTCTGCACACATGCGCCGGGCAAAATATGTCCCCAATGGCGGACCCGACGGTGGTGACGGTGGACGAGGCGGCCATGTGATACTTAGAGGTAACAGAAACTATTGGACGCTGCTCCACTTGAAGTACGACCGCCACGTCTTTGCCGGACATGGCGGCAACGGCTCCTCCAGTCGTAGCTTCGGCAAGGACGGAGAGGATAAGACGATTGACGTGCCTTGCGGTACGGTGGTCTACAACGCGGAGACGGGCGAGTACCTGTGTGATGTTACCGAACACGGACAGGAGGTGGTGCTCTTGAAAGGCGGACGAGGCGGATTGGGCAACTGGCACTTTAAAACGGCCACGCGTCAGGCTCCTCGCTTTGCACAACCGGGCGAACCGATGCAGGAGATGACGGTCATTCTCGAGCTGAAGCTTTTGGCGGATGTCGGTTTGGTGGGATTCCCCAATGCGGGCAAGTCGACCTTGCTGTCTGTGCTCTCTTCTGCAAAACCGAAGATTGCCAACTATCCCTTTACGACGCTGGAACCCAACTTGGGTATCGTCTCTTATCGCGACCATAAATCGTTCGTGATGGCGGATATCCCGGGTATCATTGAGGGCGCCAGTGAGGGTAAAGGATTGGGTTTGCGTTTTTTGCGCCACATCGAGCGTAACTCGTTGCTGCTCTTTATGGTGCCGGGCGATGCAGATGATATTCGAAAAGAATATGAAGTGCTGTTGAATGAGTTGACGAAGTTCAATCCCGAGATGCTGGATAAGCAACGGGTGCTGGCGATTACCAAGTCGGATATGCTCGACGAGGAGTTGATTCAGATGTTGGAGGAGAACCTCCCGGAGAATGTTCCGCACGTCTTTATCTCTTCGCTCACCGGCATGGGACTCTCGGCACTGAAGGATATGCTCTGGACGGAGCTGAACAGTGAAAGTAACAAGTTGGAATCTGTTTCTCAACGAATCGTACATAAGAATAAGGATGTGAAGTTGCTTCAGAGCGAGCTCCAGGCCATGGGAGAAGATGGCGAGATTGAGTTCGACGATGAGGAGGCCGACGACTTTGATTATGAGTACGAGGAGGATTGGGACGACGAAGAGGGTTCTGACGTGGAAGAGGATTGGAACGAACCATCATGAACAGACTAATCAATCATCAGAAAATGTTGGAATATGAACTTTTATTGCCTTATTCCAACATTTTTTGTTTCTCCACCCAACGCGCGGGTGGCGTCAGTCGGGGAGCCTATGCTTCCATGAACTGCACGCCTTACACGGGGGATGACCCGGAGGCGGTGCGGCGCAACCGGTCGCTGCTGCTCGACTTGCTGCCGAAACCGGCGCAACTGGTGATTCCGGTGCAGACGCATAGCACCGAGGTGCTCACCATTGACGAGGCGTTTCTATCGCTGACCGACGAGGCGCAGCAGGCTCGCTTGCAGGGCGTGGATGCGTTGACTACCCATGTTCCGGGGGTCTGTCTCTGCATCTCTACGGCCGATTGTGTGCCGGTGATGATGTATGACACGGCACATCAGGTGGTGGCTGTGGCACATGCCGGATGGCGGGGTACGGTGGGGCGTATCGTAGAGAAGACGCTGGCGCGGATGGCGGAGCAATATGGCACCCAAGGGGCGGAGGTCGTGGCCTGCATCGGTCCGTCCATCTCGTTGGAGGCCTTTGAGACGGGCGAGGAGGTCTATCAAACCTTCCGGGCGCAAGGCTTCGACATGTCTCGCATCGCCCGGAGAAACGAAACAACGGGCAAATGGCACTTGGACTTGTGGCAGGCGAATGTAGATCAGCTCACCCATTGCGGCGTGAAGCCGTCGGCCATTGAAGTGTGCGGCATTTGCACCTACAAAGAGGTAGCAACCTATTTCTCAGCGCGTCGACTGGGCGTGAAGTCCGGACGCATCCTCTCGGGGATGATGCTGAAAAAGTAATAACGAATAAACACCGAACAAATACCATGAAGAAGAAATTGTTGTTATTGTTGAGCCTGGTGGCGCTCGCGGTTTGGGCGGAGCATCCCGACAAGATGTTTACGGAGATGGAGACCAACCACATTCGCGTGAAGACCCCCGGGCTGTTTGCTGAGTCCAACCGTTTCCTCATCCGTTTGCCGGAGTGGGGTGGTAAGGAGTTTTGTTATCCCCTTCCGGGCGCCAAGGTGATCAGTCCTTACGGCGGTCCGCGCGCGCATGCAGGGGCAGACATCAAGACGAAGGCAAACGATACCATCCGTTGTGTGTTCAACGGGGTGGTGCGCATGTCGAAAGATTATGCGGCGTACGGCAAGGTGATTGTGGTGCGTCATGAGAACGGACTGGAGAGTGTCTACAGTCACAACTCGAAAAATTTTGTCAAGTCGGGCGAGTATGTGAAGGCGGGTCAGGCCATTGCACTGACGGGTCGCACGGGTCGCGCCACGACGGAACATCTGCACTTCGAGTTCCGTATCAACGGCCAGCACATCAATCCGGGGCTGGTGCTCGATTTGACAGAGCGTACGTTGCGCGAAGATACCCTGCTTTGCACCAAGTCGGGCGATAAGATTAAAGTAGAAAAATTTACAGAATCGAAATAACAAAAACCTAAAGATAGACGCATGGATATAGAACAAGCAATGACGCAGGGGCTGGTCTTCAAAGGGGCCAAGTCGACCGTCAAGAAAGCAGAGGACAAGGTGAAGACGAAGGCGAAGAAGAAAACCTACATCACCGGTCAGCACGGTTCCGGCTCCGCCAAGATGAAGGAGGAGTATCGTCGCCGTCGTGCCAATCGTCACAAAGGAAAGTAATTCCTTTCGTAAAGAGATAGAGGGGTGCCTGCAGAGGCGCCCCTTATTTGTTCTTACGCTTCAGGTAGTCATAGAAGAGGTACTGCGGCCGCGGAGGACGACTCCCCGGTGCGTACTTGAAGACATTCTGCTGATGCTCGTCCACCCAACAAGCCTTGCTGGGGTTGGTGAGCTGAATCTGCAGAAAGTCGCTGATCTCCTGTTGCAGCTCCTTGTCGGTGATGGGAGCCACCGCCTCAATACGACGGTAGAGGTTCCGCTTCATCCAGTCGGGCGACCCCAGGAAAATCTTCGGCTTCCCGTTGTTACCGAAGTACCAGATGCGGGCATGCTCCAAAAAACTATCCACGATGCGCGTGATGCGGATGTGCTTGCTGTAAGACTGGTTGGGCTTCAGACAGCAGATACCCCGCACAATCAAATCAATCTCCACCCCCGCCTCGCTGGCGCGGTAGAGCTCGTCAATCATGGCCGTGTCTTGCAGCGCATTCATCTTCAGGATAATCCTTCCGCCCTTTCCCTCCTTGGCGAGTGCAATCTCCTGCGCAATCAGCTGTTGCAACTCCGGCACCAGGTTGTACTGCGCCACCAGCAGATGCTTGAACGCCGGCGCTTCACATTCCCCCTTCAGTTTGGCAAAGAGCAGTTGCAGTTCATGAATAATCGGCTGTTTGGAGGTAATCAAACAACTGTCGGCATAGATATTGGCCGTCTTCTCGTTGAAGTTGCCCGTGCTGATGCAGCCATAGCCGGAAGTGACCTTCCCCATCGCATTGGCACGCAGAATCAGCACCACCTTCGCGTGCACCTTCAGTCCGGGGATACTATATATAATATGTATACCGGCACGCTTCATCAGTTCCGAAGTGGCCAGGTTGTGCTCCTCGTCGAAGCGCGCCTTCAGCTCCACGAAGACCGTCACCTTCTTGCCGTTCTGCGCCGCTGAAATCAGCGAGTTGATCACCGCCGAATCCTCCGCCACCCGATACTGCGTAATCATAATCTCCGTGCAACGCGGGTCGTTGGCCGCCTCATACAGCAGGTGGATGAAGTGGCTGAACGAATGGTAAGGGTAGTGGAGCAGCAAATCCTTCTTGCGCACATAGTGCAGGATAGAGTCGTGCTTGTTGAGGCAATTCAGCGTCATCGGCGTCGGCTTCTCGTTCACCTGCAACTCCTTGCAAGGGTTGGGCAGGTGACTCAAGTCCTCCAGGTTCAGATGCTTGTCGCTCGGACTCAACTCATTGCGTTCGATGCTGAAAGCGTCGCAAAGAAACGCCAGAAAGTCGGCAGGCATGAATCGGTCGTAGACAAAGCGACAGATGCTGCCCGTCTTCCGTTTCTTCACCTTCTTCTTCACCTCCGTCTCCAGATTGATGCGCGAAGAGATGATGTCATCAATGAAAATATCCGCATCGCGAGAAATCTTAAAACAGTAGCGCGAGTCGACCTCATACCCCGGAAACATCTTGTGAATGTTCATCTTAATGATATCCTCCATGTACATCAGGTAGTAGTTGCCCTGCTGCGACGGCAGTTCCACGAAGCGCGGCACCTTACTATAAGGAAGCTTGAAGATAAAGTACTCAAAGGGAGCCTCCGGTTGATGAAGCAACCGGGCACGTACCGCCATGTAGAGACGGTTGTCGCGCAGAAAAGTATGCAGAAACCCCTTACGCACCGGCACCGGCTGCAAGTAGGGGAAGATCTCCTCATCGAAATATTGATGGATAAAGGGGAAGTGCATCGGATTCACCTCCATCTTTCCTTGATAGAAATAGACACCATGGGCACGCAGCGCAGGGATGATCGACTCGTAGATACGGGTGCGCTCCTGAAACTGGCGATCCACCTCCCGCGTAATCTCCTGCAGCGTCTCCAGTGCCACCTCTTTACTATAATCCCCCTTCTTGTCATCGAAGGCGATGGCACGATACTCGGCCACTCTGACCCGGTAGAACTCTTCCAGGTTGGAGGTGAAGATGGAGATAAAGTTGATACGCTCGTAGAGGGGTAGGCTCTCGTCTGCCGCTTCCAGAAGTACCCGGTAGTTGAACGATAGCCAACTCAGGTCGCGTTTGAAGTAGGTGTATGCCTCATTCATGTGTCTTAGTTTTTAAGGATGGTTCAAAAATAGTGTATTTATATGGATAAACCAAAAAAAATGTATAGGGAATTTCCGATTTCTTTAAACGACTCTTTCTCCCCGAAAAGGGTAGAAACGGACAAAATCCCCCAAAATCGGCAAAAATGCGATAACTTATTCATTTATAGAAAGAAGAATCGGGACGATTGTTCGACGGAAAATCCTTAAAAAAATAAAAATGCAAAGTTTTGAAGAAAAAATAGCGAAAACTTTTATCCCATATAAAAATTTGTGGTATATTTGCCAAAAATGAAGAACATGTAAAAACAAAGTATAATTATGGAAATAAAAAAATCGCCCAAAGCTGATTTGGAAAACAAGAAAAGTACTTGGTTCCTGATCGGATATGTGCTAATTTTAGCGTTTATCTTTGTCGCATTCGAATGGAGCGAGCGCGATAAACAGATTAATTTGGATGACATGGCTGTAGCCGTTACTTTCGAAGAGGAGATGGTTCCTATCACAGAGCAGCAACAGCAGATGGCACCTCCCCCTCCTCAAGCTCCTTCTGCAGAAGAGGTCTTGAAGATCGTGGACAACAATGCGGATGTCGTAGAGACTGAGATCAAGTCTACCGAGGATAAAGGTGAGGCTGTTCAGGTGGTATCTACCGGTAAAGCTGTCGTTGTAGAAGAGGTGATTGAGGAAGAGCCTATCTTCCAGGTTGTAGAGAAGATGCCTCGTTTCCCGGGTGGTGACGCTGAGTGCTTCAAGTTCTTGAGCAAGAACATCAAGTACCCGACCATCGCACAGGAGAACGGTATTCAGGGACGTGTAATTCTGCAGTTCGTCGTTAACAAGGACGGTTCTATCGTTGACGTAGTCGTTGCTCGTAGCGTAGACCCCTACTTGGACAAAGAGGCAGTACGTGTGGTTAAATCCATGCCGAAATGGGAGCCGGGTGAACAGCGCGGTAAACCGGTACGTGTAAAATATACGTTGCCTGTAATGTTCAAATTGCAATAATCTAATTCACATAATGAAAGAAAGGCTGCTACTCCAGGCAGCCTTTTTTTCTAAGTGTATGTTTCCTCCTATTTTATTGTTCTTCGCTATTTTTCAATTATTCATCTCTATTTTCAAAACTTATGATGTTTACTTCTGCTCAATTGCTGGATAAAGTGAATCACTATATCACACACCTTACTTATTCTCGTCGCCCGAAAGGTCTCTATGATCCGGTGGAGTATGTGCTCTCACTGGGTGGCAAACGTATCCGACCGGTCTTTATGCTCTCTACCTATAATATATATAAGGAGAACGTGGACGAAATTCTCTCTTCGGCGGCGGGTATCGAGATGTACCATAATTATACGTTGCTTCATGACGATTTGATGGATCGTGCCGACTTGCGTCGCGGTAAACCGACGGTGCATAAGGTGTGGAACGATAACACGGCGATTCTCTCCGGCGATACGATGCTGGTGCTGGCGTACCAGTTGATGAGCCGTTGTGACGAACGCTATCTGAAGTCGTCGCTCGATTTGTTCAGTCGTACGGCCATTGAGGTGGGCGAGGGACAGCAGTTCGATATGGAGTTTGAGACGCGTTGGGATGTCACCGAGGAGGAGTATATCGAGATGATTCGATTGAAAACTTCCGTGCTCTTGGCAGCAGCCCTGCAGATGGGTGCCTTGCTGGCAGGCGCGTCGCAAGAGGATCAGCAGCTGATTTACGACTTGGGTATCTCGGTGGGTCTGGCGTTCCAGTTGCAGGACGACTTCCTGGATGTCTACGGTGACACGAAGACTTTCGGCAAGAAGATTGGTGGAGACATTCTTTGTAACAAGAAAACCTATATGCTCATCAATGCGCTCCGCCTGGCCAATGAGGAACAGCGTGCGGAACTGAATCGCTGGATTGCGGCGGAGCAGTTTGACCCGCAGGAGAAGATTCAGGCGGTGACGGCCCTCTATGATGCCATTGGTATCAAAGAGCTCTGCTTGCGCAAGATCGACAGCTACTTTGAGGAGGCGATGAAGGCTTTCGATCGCTGGGCGGTACCTGCCGAGCGTAAGGAGATTCTTCGCGCCGAGGTACTTTCATTGATGAACCGTAAATCGTAAGGAGTCGCTATGCAGTGGATTGATACCCATTCTCATCTTTTTGTCGAGGAGTTCAACGAGGATTTGGAGGCTACGGTGCAACGGGCGAAAGAAGCGGGACTGATTGCTATCTATATGCCGAATATAGATGTGGAGTCGTTGCCGGCGCTGCTGAAAGCGTGTGCGGCTTATCCCGGCTACCTCTTTCCGACGGTGGGGCTGCATCCCACTTCGGTGGATGCCGATTACACCCGGGCACTGGAGACCTTGAAGGCTTCTCTGAAGGAGGGGCATCCTTTTGTGGCGATTGGTGAGGTGGGGATGGACCTCTATTGGGACAAGACCTTCCTGCTGCAGCAACAAAAGGCGCTGGACGAGCAGATTCAGTGGGCACTCACTTGGGACTTGCCGATGGTGATTCACTGTCGGGATGCCTACCAAGAGATGTATGAAGTTTTTGCACCTTATATAAAGGAGCCACTCCGGGGTGTGTTCCATTGTTTCTCGGGCAGTGCGGAGGATGCCGAACGCTATCTGGCGTTCGAAAACTTCTTTCTTGGAGTGAACGGATCGTTCACTTATAAGAAGTCGGTGCTGCCGGAAGTGTTTAAGCAGACAGTCCCCTTGAACCGGGTGGTTCTGGAGACCGATTCGCCCTATTTGGCCCCCGTTCCTCACCGTGGACGACGAAATGAAAGCGCCTATCTGGTGGATGTAGCGCGAAAAGTGGCGGAAGTTTATGAAACCGACTTGGAACAAATTTCTGTGGTGACTACGCGAAATGCGCAAATTTTGTATGGAGTGGATAAATCTTGAAAAAAAGATGGAAATGGCTCAATTTGACGCAGATAACTCCGGGGCAAACTAGATTTTTAAAAAACAGAAAGAAAAAAAGTATATATTTGCCTCAAAATTTGTTTGCTATTCGCAATATTATTTGTATTTTGCAGCCGATTTCAAGAAGAACCGTAAAAAACACTTTTTGGAGAGATGCTCGAGTGGTTGAAGAGGCACGCCTGGAAAGCGTGTATACGCCTAAAGCGTATCGCGGGTTCGAATCCCGCTCTCTCCGCAGATTGAATGAGAAATTTTTAAGTTGAAATAAATAAGTAAGTAATAATTAAATTAATTAATCTTAAAAAATTAGACACACATGAAAAAGTTATTTGCAATTATTGCAGTGATGGGAATCCTTTCATTTGGATCAACTCAAGCGATCATGGCTCAGGAAGAGGCAGAGGCTGCAGCTCCTGCACAGACTGAAGAAGTTGCTGCTGAGGAGTCTGAATCAGAAGCTGAAGCTCCGGCTGAAGTTGTTGAAGGTGGTATTCATAAAGAACTTAAAACTAAGTTCATCGAGGGTAGTGCAGACTTCATGTCTTTGGTTGCTATCGCTTTGGTATTAGGTTTGGCATTCTGCATCGAGCGTATCATCTACTTGAGCCTTGCAGAGGTTAACACTAAAAAGTTGCTCGCTTCTATCGAGTCTGCTTTGGAGAACGGTGACGTTGAGGCTGCTAAAGAAGTTTGCCGTAACACAAGAGGTCCTGTTGCTTCTATCTGCTACCAAGGTTTGATGCGTATCGACGAGGGTCTTGACGTAGTTGAGCGTTCTATCGTTTCTTACGGTGGTGTTCAGTCAGGTTACTTGGAGAAAGGTTGCTCTTGGATCACATTGTTCATCGCAATGGCACCGTCTTTGGGATTCTTGGGTACTGTCATCGGTATGATCATGGCCTTCGATAAAATCCAGGCAGCAGGTGATATCTCTCCGACAGTCGTTGCAGGTGGTATGAAAGTCGCCTTGATTACTACTGTGTTCGGTTTGATCGTTGCATTGATCCTTCAGATTTTCTATAACTACATCCTTGCTAAGATTGAGTCTTTGACCAGCGATATGGAAGATTCTTCTATCACACTGTTGGATTTGGTTATGAAATACAATTTGAAAAACAAAAAATAATTAGGAAATAATGACTAAGTTATCAAGTAATATCTCCTACATCGTTAGAGGTGTGCTTTTCGTCATTATCTTGATTGTATTGGCATTATTCTATTTTGTAGGATACAATAACCCCGTCGGTGAGTATAACGCTCCCGAGCATACTCAGACTTTGATGGTCTTGATGTATGTACTCTTTGGATTGACAGTTGCTTCTGCAGTTATCGCAGGTGTAGGTCAGTTCATCGCAGCCTTGAGAGACAATCCCAAAGGCGCTATCCAATCTTTGCTCGGCTTGATCCTGTTGATCGTCGTTTTCGTTGTAGCTTATGCATTGGGCTCTGACGCTAGCGTAAAAACCGGTGATGGATGGTATGAGGACAAATTCTGGTTGAAGATTACCGATATGTTCATCTACTCTGCTTACTTCTTGTTGGGTGTTGCAGTGTTGGCTACAGTGGTAAACTTGACCGGAATCCTGAAAAAATAATATCTAGTTGATTAACTAATTAAGTGAGTTAAAATGGCAAGAAAAAAAAGATCTCTACCGGGAATCAACTCTAGTTCTACGGCCGATATCGCCTTTATGTTGCTCATTTTCTTCCTTATTACAACATCAATGGATACTGATAGAGGCTTGGCGCGTCAGTTGCCTCCGCCTCCCGAAAACGAGAAAACTCAGGAAGATATTATTGTAAAGGAAAGAAATGTGCTCGCTGTACGTTTGAACGCCAATGACCAGCTCATGTGTGGTTCAGACTACATCGATATTAAAGACTTGAGAAGTAGAGCTAAAGAGTTCATTGCAAACCCGGACAATCGTGAGAATTTGCCTGAGAAACATGCGAAGACACTTCCTTACTTCGGTAGTGTGATGGTGACTGACAAGCATGTCATCTCAGTTCAGAATGACCGTGGTACTAGCTACCGTGCTTATTTTGAAGTGCAGAACGAACTGATTGCTGCATACAATGAGTTAAGAAATGAACTTGCAAAATCTCAGTTCAATAAGAGCTATGCTGAGTGTAGCGAGGATGAGCAGTCTGCCATCCGTGACTACTATCCGCAGAAGATCTCTGAGGCTGAACCTAAAAACTATGGAGGAAAGAAGTAATGGGAAAATTTAATAAGACAGGTAAACGTGGTATGCCTGAATTGAACACTTCTTCTTTGCCTGACTTGATCTTCACCATGTTGTTCTTCTTCATGATTGTAACATCTATGCGTGAGGTAACTTTGAAGGTTGAGTTTAAGGTTCCGCAGGGTACTGAGTTGGAGAAGCTTGAAAAGAAATCTTTGGTTTCTTTCATCTACGTAGGTAAACCGACTATGGATCTTCGTAAAAAGATGGGTTCTGATAGCCGTATCCAGCTGAACGACAAGTTTGCTGAGGTTTCTGATGTGATGGATTACATCTACCAGGAGCGTACAAACATGAACGAGGCTGACCAACCGTACATGAGAGTTTCTTTGAAGATTGACCAGGATACTCGAATGGGTATCGTGAGCGATATCAAGCAGGCTCTTCGTAAAGCTTACGCTTTGAAGATTAACTATTCGGCGTCTGCACGTCAGTAATAGTTACAGATAAAATAAAAGAGGGTATATCTTTCGTGGATATGCCCTCTTTTTTGTTGTTTTACGCGGCTACTCTGATTTTATCGTTTATCTTTGCCGCGTAAATGTTTAATCAATAAATATAACATGAAAAAACTATTGTTTATCTCAATGCTTTGCATCAGTCTCGCGACTTTTGCGCAGCCATTGGACTGGAACAAGACGTTGCCTCAGGATTCTAAGACTATTGTAGGAAAACTTAAGAATGGTATGACCTACTATATTCGTCATAACGAGGAGCCGAAGCAGCGCGCTAGTTTCTACATCATCCGTAATGCCGGTGCCCTCTTGGAGAACGACGACCAGAATGGTTTGGCTCACTTTCTGGAGCACATGGCTTTCAACGGTAGTAAGAATTTTCCGGGAAATAGCATGATTGCCACTTTGGAGCGTCATGGTATCTCTTTCGGTGGTAACCTGAACGCTTACACCACACAGAATGAAACGGTCTACAACATCAGTGATGCGCCTTGTACGGACGAGGCGGTGATTGATACTTGTCTGCTCGTGCTTCACGACTGGTCGTGCTATCTGACTTTGGCCGACAAGGACTTGGACGATGAGCGTGGTGTCATCACTGAGGAGTGGCGTACACGTCGCAACAGTGCTGCCCGTATCCGTGAGCAGCAGAACAAGGTGCTCTTGAAGGACTCTAAGTATGCGGAGCGCGATGTGATTGGTACGCTGGAGGTTATCAATCACTTCCAACCGCAGGTGATTCGCGACTTCTACCACCAGTGGTACCGCACCGACCTGGAAGCTATTGCAGTGGTGGGTGATTTCGACGTGGTGAAGATGGAGAAGAAGATCAAGAAGCTCTTCTCTAAGATTCCCGCTGTGAAGAATCCTTCTCCGCGTCCTTTCTACGAGCTGCCCGGACACGAAGCTACCTACTTTGCATGCTCTACAGATAAAGAGGCCACCAAGTCGAGTGTGAATGTCATCCGTTTCTGGAGAGACAAAGACGACGACGGCGTGCTCACATATCAGGAAATCAAAGATGGTTTGTTGCAAACCCTCTTCAACGCCATGGCAAGTGCACGTATCAACGAGAAGATTCAGCAGGGAAATGCACCCTATCTGTCGGCTTATCTCGGTGCCGGTGAGTTTATCCGCGGCTACGAGGCCTATCAAGTCTACGCCGTAGCGAAACCCAATCAGGAGAAAGAGGCTTTGACCGGTATTCTGCAAGATCAGGAAGCGTTGTTGCAACATGGCTTCACCGACTCAGAGTTGAGTCGTATGAAGACCAACATCCTGGCCAACCTGGAGTCGATGTTGAAGTCCATTGATAAGACCAGCAACGAATCTCATATGAACGACATCAAGGACCACTTCTTGCAGCAGTCGGCTTTGGTGCCTTTTGAGGACTATTACAACGCGGTGAAGGAGATTCTTCCTACCATCACTGCGCAGGAGGTGGCCGACCAGCTGAAAAAGTGGTGGCAGGCAGATAACCGCTGTATCCTCATCAACGGTCCGTCGGAGGGCGTGACTCACCTGACCGAGGCGGAAGCACGTGAGATTGTGGCTACCGTCAGCGGACAGCAGGTGGCTGCTTATGAAGATCAGGCTGTAGGTGGTTCTTTGATTAGCCAAGAGTTGCCGGGTTCTCCCATCGTAGCCGAGAAAGAGTTGCCCGAGTTCGAGGCCAAAGAGTGGACCTTGGCCAACGGTGCGAAGGTGGTCTTCCGTGCAGTGGATTATGACAAAGAGGATGTGAGCCTCTATGCCTACAGTGCCGGTGGTACGTCGCTCTACGACGTCGATCAGCTGGTTCCTGCTACAAATGCTTCCAACCTCGTTGCTGCCTATGGCTTGGGCGATTACGATGCCGTATCGTTGAACAAGCTCCTCACCGGTAAGAAAGCCAGTGCCAGCGCTTCCATCGGTCAGTTGTATGAGACGGTCAGCGGTAAAGCCATTCCGCAGGACGTAGAGACCATGTTGCAGATGGTTTACCTCCGCTTTGAGCAGCCGCGCTTCGACTCCATCACCCACAAAGTGATGCTCGACCGTATGCGCATCAACCTGCAGCAGACGAAAGGTCAGCCGAACCAGATCATGAGCGACTCTATCAAACTGATTTTCTCCAACTATCACCCCAGAACCATTCTGATGGATGAGCAAAAGCTCGATCAGCTGACGCTGGAGAACATTGAGAAAGTATATCGCGACCGTATTCAGGACGCTTCCGACTTTATCTTCTTCCTGGTGGGTAACATCGACGAAGCAACCGCTAAACCGCTGGTGGAGAAATACATCGGTTCTATCCGCTCTACCAACCGTCACGAGGCTTGGGTAGATCGTCAGATTCGTCGTCCGAAAGGTCGCACGGAGAAGGTGATTGAGTTGCCTTTGGAGACTCCGAAATCTACCGTCTTGATTACGCTCTCTAAAGAGATGCCGTACGATTTGAAGGAGGTTTACTCACTGAACGTACTGAGTGCCATCCTGGATATGCGTTACACCGAGAACATCCGCGAGAAAGAGGGTGGTACGTATGGTGTCAGCGTCAATCCGACCGTCTCTCGCGAGCCGATCAACCTCTATAGCCTGGGCTTCTACTTCGATTGCCAACCCGACCGTGTAGACGACTTGAAGCCGTTGATTTACGTAGAGTTGGAGAAGGTGCAGCAATCAGGTGTTACCGAGGAAGAGATGAACAAGGTGGTGAAGAACATGCTGAAAGAGCGTGAGCAGGTGAAACATCACAACTCCTTCTGGATGAATGTACTTTCTACTTACTACATGACCGGTGTTGACACCGCCAATCCCGCCAACTGTGAGGAGATTGTCAGTGCGTTGACCACTGCCGACATTCAGAACTTTGCGAAGAAGTTCCTGAAGGATGCAGATGTCATTGATGTGAAGTTCATTCCGAACAAGAAGTAACCAACGATAAACTTCAAAAAAGACGGGCAGGAAAGTCATGCTTTCCTGCCCGTCTTCCGTAAAAGCCTTACAGCTTATATTTTTTGTAGTCGTGCAATCTCTTCTCGTAAGATTTGCTCGACTCTCCTCTGCGGCGATGCGGCCGACCGTCCCCCCGACTAAAGAGGGCCACGCAAACGAAGAGGATGATAATCAGGATGATTCCTACATATTCCATCGTAGTATTATTTTAAAGTTACACCCTCAAAATTAAGTACTTCCGATGAGAATTCCAAATGAATCGTCAAAGAATTTTTGTTTTTAGTCGATACTCGGACGGGGCGCAGCCGTAGATGCGTTTAAACACGCCTGAGAGATGCGCTGTGGAGGCGAAGCCTGTGGCATACGCCACGTCGGCAATCGACAGATTCTCGTTCTGCAACAGCGTCTCCGCCTGTTTCATGCGCAAGTTGGTGATAAAGTCGTGTACGGAGAGGTCGGTCAGCTCCTTCACCTTCCGGTAGAGATGCACACGACTCAGTCCCACCTCCTTGGAGAGCAGCTCCACATTCAGCTTCGGGTTCGAGATATTCTCATTGATCACCTTCATCACCTTATTCATGAGTTGCTCATTGGCACTTACCACCTCAATCTTCTGCAACTTCTCTATCTGCTCCTGCATCCCGTCGAATCGGGTCTGCATCATCTTGCGGTTATCCAGCAGCTCCTTGAGCTCACTCTTCACCCCTTCCACCTTCAGCGGCTTGGTATAGGCTTTTTCATCCTCTTTACGCAGCGATTTCATCAATTGGCGGGTACCCCTCAGCGCTTTGTCCGCCTCCTTGTAGATGGGCTGTAAACGACTCTTTTCAATGCTCTCCGGGGCTCCCTGAAGCAGTTGCTCCATGGGTTGAACCACTTGTGCCAGTTGTTGCTGAATATTTTGTAGAAGTTGAAGATCGGGTGTTCCCATCGGGCAATTCGGCGCTACAGCATCGTCTACTGCGGTCGTGCGATGGTTTTGACGGTGTTTGTAAAGGATAAAGAGAACCGTAGCAATCATCCACAAAAGGATGAACTCTCCGATCGCTAAAGTCCAGGCGCTATCAAGCCAAGACTCGTTGATTGAGGAATTTCCGCTTTCTGCTTGGACCAGTCGGAAATTTCCAAACAAAAGAACAAAAAAGGTTACTTTTCTCATGTGTTTTATTTCGATTAGACGAGCGAAAGTTATAAAAAATAAATAAAACAGGAAATTTTTTCGCCTCTATTTTTGTTTCTTTTTTAAGGTTCGCTTGCTCGCGTACCCTGTGTTTGACCCCCTTGGAAACCGAAATTTATACAGATAAATGTAGTGATGAATGCGGAAAAAGGAGATGAAACAACCCGATTTTCTTCCAAAAACATACGGACGATTGAAGGTATTCGTCCGTATGTTTGGACCAAAACTATTGAATGAATGAGCCAAAACATAAGGACGATTTTAAATATTTACCTAGAGCCTTCAGCACCGACCTCGGAAGCCGGAAAATCGATCGTTGAGTCGTCCCACCTGCCTCCTTTCCCTCTTTCTTTTCGAACTTTCCCCAACTATTGTCAAAATCCTTCCATTAAAAAGGACAAGACGCACGAAATAGAGTTGCTTCCTTGATAAGTAAACACCCATTATCCACCCATCGGAAAAGGTGCAAGAAACCACCTCTCTCAGCTGCTTCCTTCCACTTCCTTCCACTCCCTCCATCCCTTCTCCCTCCATTTACCCCCAAAATCCAGTCTAATTCATTACCCACCTTCCATGTGTACTTTACCACCTCCAAACGATTGACTGAATGTAAGATAGAAGTGGATATGCACTGCTTCCATCCCCCCGGAACCTTGCTTCCACCTGCCTCCACCCCTTGCTTCCATCCCTGTTTTTCCCAAGAAACGGGACTTCTCTAAAAAACTACATTTTCTGATGAAAAAATGTAAAAAGTACACTTATCCTCCACTCGGTGCTTATGTATCAAAAAGAGGGTAGGCGTGTAACATTTTAGGATGTCCTGTAACATTCTGACCCGACTTCGGAAATAAATCGGTAAACGTTTCTCCCCTTCTTTTTTTATCTTTGATTAGTGAAAAAATAGAAATGTTGAACCTTTAAATACTCTATGCTTATGAAGACATGAACTTGAATTTGGACCAATTTATCTTTTACTCTAAGAAAAAAACTTTTTTGATTTATGTTATCCTAAAAATCAACATTATTATGAAATGTATAAATCGATTTTATAAGTCCGTCGGGATTTTGCTTCTGCTATGCCTGATTCCGGTGTGGGCTTTTTCTCAGGGAATCACTTTGAAAGGTAAAGTGAAAGATCAAACCGGAGAGCCCGTCGTGGGTGCCAGTATTTTGCAGAAGGGTACCGGTAATGGTACCATCAGTGATTTGGATGGTAACTTCTCAATCAAAGTTCCGGAGAAGGCAATCATCGTTGTTTCTTTTATGGGATATAAAACGCAGGAGGTTCCTGTGGCAGGGAAAACGGTGATCAACGTTACCCTGAAGGAAGACTCCGAAATGTTGGACGAGGTCATCGTGGTCGGTTACGGTCAGATGAAGCGTTCCGACTTGACCGGTTCTGTGGTCTCCGTCAGTGACGCCGCCATCAAGAAATCAGTGACCACCTCCATCGACCAGGTACTGCAAGGTCGTGCCGCCGGTGTAACGATTCAGGCCAACTCCGGTACGCCGGGTGCCAGCTCCGCCATTCGTATTCGTGGTATCAACTCATTGAATGCCACCAACCAGCCGATCTTCGTCATCGATGGTGTCGTAGTCGACTCTTCAACGGATGATGAAACCAGCAACCCGTTGTCCAACATCAACCCGTCGGATATCGTCTCCATGGACGTCTTGAAGGATGCCTCCGCCACCGCCATCTACGGTGCCCGTGCATCTAACGGTGTCATCATGGTCACCACCAAGCGCGGACAGGCCGGTGAGGCCACCGTCACTTATGATGGCTATGTAGGTTGGCAGTCGATGCCGAAGCATCTGGACATGATGAACCTGCAGGAGTATGCCACTCACCATAACAACCGTGCCGAGGCAGGTATCGTTACGCAGAGCAGTGCGTTCGTTCGCCCCGACTTGTTGGGTGAGGGTACCGATTGGCAGGACGAGTTGTTCCGCAACGCCTTCATGACCAGCCACAATATTTCAGCTACCGGTGGTAACGAGAAGACCACTTACGCCATCAGCGGCGGTTACCTCACTCAGGAAGGTATCGCTCTGGGATCCAGCTTCCGCCGTCTCTCTTTGCGTTCCAACATTGATACGCAAATCAAGAAATGGTTGAAGGGTGGTATCAACTTCTCACTCGCCGACTCCAAACAGGAGGTAGGTTGCGACCAGGACGTCATCATGAACGCCTTGAAGCAGCAACCTTCAGTAGCTGTAAGTAACCCGGATGGAACTTTCGATGGTCCGGATGATGTATGGATGCCTGTCAACGCCGTGGCTATGGCCTCTGTAAAGGAAAACTACAACAAGAAAATGAACTTCCGTCTGAGCACTTACCTGGAGGCAACCATCATCAATGGCCTGACCTTCAAAACAGAGTTGAGTGCCGACTACAACTTGAACAAGTACTACTACTATATGCCGGATTATCAGTTTGGCGTTTTGACCAACGATATCCGTACCAGTACGTGGACCAAGACCGATACCAAGTATTGGAGCTGGAGAAACATCCTTACATATAATAAGGTGATCGCCAAGAAACACAACATCAATGCCATGGTAGGTCAGGAGATGAGTGACAACCACTATGAGACACAGAAGAGTGCCGCTACCGGCTTCCTCTCGAACGCAGCTCACGACCCGAGTGCCGGTGATATAACCACTTCCAGTGGTACCGGTAGTCAGAACGAGAGTTCTATCCTCTCTTACTTCGGTCGTGTATTCTACAGCTATGACGATCGTTACTTGTTGACCGCTACGTTACGTCGCGATGGTTCTTCCAAGTTTGCCAAAGGCAACCGTTGGGGTTGGTTCCCTTCAGCCGCTTTGGCATGGAAACTGAAGAACGAAGCCTTCCTGAAGGACAACAAAGTCATCAACAACTTCAAACTTCGTTTGGGTTGGGGTGCTACCGGTAACCAGAACGTAGAGGATTGGGCTTACACCTCTTTGCTCTCCACCAAGACCACTCCTTGGGGAACAACGGTGTTGACAGGTAATACCGCCAATCCGGAATTGAAGTGGGAGACTACTTACTCCACCAACTTCGGTATCGACTTGAACCTCTTCGACAACCGTATCGAATTCATCGCCGATATCTATTATAAGAAGACCAAAGACCTGTTGTTGCAGATTGAGTTGCCTTCATTCCTCGGTTCCGGCGGTCAGGGTGCCGCATCCAATCCTTGGGCCAACGTAGGTTCTTTGGAGAACAAGGGTGTCGAGTTGACTTTGAACACCGTCAACATTGATAAGGGCGGTTTCCAGTGGCGTTCTAATGTGGTCTTCTCATTGAACCGCAACAAGGTGGTCAGCCTGGGTACCAGTGCTGCAATCACCAAGACGTTGCCGGTAGGTGATGATAATTCCACCGTTACTCGTACAGAGGTCGGTCAGCCTATTGGACAGTTCTGGGGCTATAAAGTCATCGGTCGTTTCGACAAAGCCGAGGACTTCTACTACAAGGATGCCGACGGTAATGTAAAGGCGGTAGCTATTCCGGAAGGCTCTTCCATCGAAGAGAGCAAGACCTGGATTGGTGACTATATCTTCGCCGATTTGAACGGAGATGGCGTTATCAACAACAGCGACTGTACCTACATTGGTAACCCCGAGGCGAAGTTCACCTTCGGTTTCGGTAACACCTTCTCATGGAAAGGTTTCGACCTGACCATCTTCTTGAGTGGTTCTTACGGTAACGACGTCATGAACTACAACAAACGTTGGATTGAGAACCCGCGTGTCAACAGCAACTTGTTGAAGAGCGCTGCTAACTATGCCATTGTCAGCAAGATTGATCCCGACGGTCCGGACGACTTCCGTAACCTGTACGTATCCAATGCCTCTTCTACTCATCTGCCGCGTATCTCTGCTTCCACCACCAATGCCAACAACCGTGTAAGCGACTTGTACGTTGAGGATGGTTCTTACGTACGTATCCAGAACGTCTCTTTGGCTTACAACATCCCGAAGAAGTACATCAGCAAGCTGAACTTGCAGAGCGCACGTATCTACGCCAACCTGCAGAACCTCTACACGTGGACTAAATACGATGGTTTCGATCCTGAAATCGGATGTTATTCCGGTGATGCTTTGAGAAACGGTATTGACTATGGTCGTTATCCTTCTCCGCGTATGTACACCTTCGGATTAAATGTATCTTTCTAACCACTTAAAAAGAAGAAACGATGAAGAGTAAATATATATTTTCAGTGCTGCTCGGAGCGGCGACGCTGGTGAGCTGTGAGGACTTCTTGGATCAGAAGAATACAACGAGCATTAGCTTGGAAACCTACTTCGACTCTGACGAAGCATTGGAGTCTGCGATAGGTCCTCTTTATAATTATGTGTGGAACAGCTTCAATGAGAAGTTCTACTATGGTATGGGCGACGGTCGTGCCAACAACATCACGGCACAGTGGTCGCAGTACATCTATCCTTACACCAACCTGAACGAGACTTCCTTGAGCGAAGGCTTGGACGGTGCTTGGAACTCGCTTTATTCAGTGATTGCGCAGGCCAACAATACCATCAATATTGCAAAGGATTACGCCACCAGCTCGGTCAGCGAGGAGACCAAACAGCAGTGTATGGCTGAAGCGCGCTTTATGCGTGGTACCGCTTACTGGTATCTGGCTTCTCTTTGGGGCGGTGCCATCATCTATGAGAACACCTCCGCTTTGGTCAACGACTATCAGGTGCAGCCCAACAACCGTACCGATGTCATGGAGTTTGCCATCCGTGATTTGGAATATGCAGCCAAGTATTTGCCGAAGACGGCACCGGCAGTGGGACGTATCTCTAGAACTTCCGCTTTCGGTATGCTTTCCAGAGTCTATTTCTCTATGGCGGGCTTGACCACTTCCGGCGCTTATGACGGCACGAATGTGGCTACTGATTTCAACCGTGGTACGCGTAACACCTACTATCTGGATTTGGCTAAGAAGGCCGCTTTGAAGGTGGTAGCTGATAGTAACTACGATTTGATGGATAATTACGCCGACCTGTTCACCATTGCCGGTAACAACTGTAAGGAAGTGCTCTTCCAGCTGCAGTGGCTGACCGGTTCTACCGATGCCATCGGTTGGGGATGTAACCAGGCCATCAGCGACTTCTTCAGCTGGTCTACCATGGTGGGCCACCAGAACTGGGGTGGTGCTACTTGCTGCTCATGGGATCTCTTCTGTGAGTATGATGCCCAGGATGTCATTCGTAAACACTGTTCGGTAGCCAGCTACGGTGAGACTTATCCGGAGCTCTACGTGAAGGGTGGCGGTTACACTTACGGTGTTACAGAGAAGGCCAGCACCAACGGTGCCAACATCAAGAAGTACGTGGTAGGTACCCATGATGATAACGGTATCAGCTACGACCGTAGTAGTGGTATCAACACCCACATGCTGCGTCTGGCTGAGGTTTACCTGAACCTGGCGGAAGCCATCTTGGGTAACGATGCCTCTACCAGCGATGCAACAGCCTTGGAGTACTTCAACCGTGTTCGTACACGTGCCGGCATGCCTGCCAAGAAATCCATCTCTTATGAAGATCTTCGTTACGAACGTCGTATCGAGTTGGCATTCGAGGGTCAGTACTGGTATGATTTGGTGCGCCGCTCTTACTACAAGCAGCAGGAGGTCATCAACTACCTGAACAACCAGAATCGTAACGCCGGCTACTCTTACGACACCGATACGGGCAAGTATGAGATTAGTGCCAGCTATGTGGCTCCGGGTAAAGGTGTGGCTACAGCTACTGCCAAGAGCTTCATTCTTCCGGTTCCTGATGTCGACCAGAACGCGAATGATTACCTGAAGTCGAATGCTGATGGTGAATTGAACACCATTCCTTATGAGTTTGGTGAGAAAGAGGTCACTGCAGAGGAACTCTATAAGTAATAACCTTTAAAAGTGAACAGATTATGAAAGGATTAAAATATGTATGGTTATTGATTGTCGCCCTGATGACCACCGGTTTGGTCTCTGCTTGTAGCGACGATGATAATAACGGAAGCCAAAGTTCTCCGATTAAGGTAAGCAAGATTTATCTGGAGGATTACCAGTCGTCCGTGCCCGACCGTGAAGTGGACTTCGCCCGCTTGGGACAGCTCATCCGTATCGAGGGTGAGGGTTTTCTGGGCTTGAAGAAACTCTATGTCAATGGCTACGACACCTATTTTAATGTGGCTTATGTCACGGATAAATCGATGCTTGTTACTTTGAGTGATAAGACTCCGGTGGTGGATGCCGAGGAGGATGTTCGTAACACTCTTCGTTTTGTGAAAGATCAGACGGAGACCACTTACACCTTCACGATTCGTGCCGCTTCGCCTTCTGTGACTTCCATCAGCAACACGTTGCCGCAGGCCGGTGAGAGAGTCTATGTCTATGGTGCCAACTTGCACGAAACCACCAAGGTGACTTTGCCGGGTGGTGTGGAAGTGACGGATATCACCAGTGACACGGCCGGTAAATGGTACTCCTTCGCGATGCCTTCAGGGGTAACGGAAGCGGGTTCCATCACTTCAGAGGGTGCCAACGGTACCGCCGTTACTCCGGAGTACTTCAACAACCGCAACTGTATCATCCTCGACTTTGACGGCAACGGTGCTCAGGGCTTCTGGAGCTGGAGTGAGAATGGTAGTATGATTAACGATGAGGACTTGGCAGACGACCCGTTGAACAGCGGTCGTGGCAAGTGCTTCCAGGTGATTCCGGATCGTCTTCTGGAGGCCGGTGGCGTATTGGCCAGCAAGTCGCGTGCCACAGAGTGCTGGACGGGCGGTAACGACAGTGACCTGGACGACTGGACACGTATGACGAAGTACATCCCGGCTGACACTCCGTTGACAGAGGTGGCTTTCCAGTTTGATGTCTACATTCCTGAGGGTTGGGGTACTTCCGGACAAATCCAGATCTGCTTGATCAACAACTACAACTTCGGTGGTTATGGTTCAGACGATTCCAAGTACAACGGTGCAGTGGCCTTCTATATTCCTTGGATTGTGGATGGTGCAGCAACCACTTACAAGACAACAGGATGGCAGACAGTGACCATTCCGTTCAGTGAGTTCTTTAAGTATAAAGCAGCCATTGAGGATGCTGCGACCACCGATCCGACCTTCCAGACCGTAATCGACGATCGTAACTCCGCTTCTTATCGTAACTTCGGTATGGGCTTTGTCAATACAGACTTCACCTATGACGGCGTGGAGGTCTCTTCAGTCGTTGCTTCTCCGAAGATTTACACCGACAACTGGCGTGTAGTACCTTGTGCCTCATTTACAGTTTCTGATTTCGATGATGAAGAAGCTGAATAATATTACTAACGTATAAAACAGAATCGATATGAAACTAAATAATGTAATCTATCCGGTGGTGGCTTGTTCTCTTCTCTTTGGCAGTTGCTATGATGAGAAGATGGATTGGGGACGTCCGGATGAGTATGGGGATGTCAGCCTTAGCGATATTCCTCTTGATTTGGCTGAGAAAATCGCGAACTACGACTCTATCAAGTCTTATGCCGTGCAGTATATGCCGAATGCAACCATCGGTTTGGGTCTGGGTGCCGACCTCTACATCAGTGATGAGGAGTATCGAAGTGTAGCAGATGCCAACTTCCAGATGTTCACCACGGGTAATGCCATGAAGCACTCTTCTGTGGTCAAGAACAATGGTACGCTCGACTTTACGACGATTGATAAGTTCCTGGCTTTGGTGCCGAGTGATATTCAGGTGTATGGCCACAACTTCTTGTGGCATACGCAGCAGAATCAGACTTACTTGAAGAG
>CAYSOW010000004.1:0-45563 GCA_964432715.1 uncultured Bacteroides sp. | reverse complement strand
ATGATAGTGATGACAATACACCTTATATAAAGACCATCCGTGTGGTCACTACCATTGAGTATCTGCTGGAGGATTAAAGGCGTATTATTTCAGCTCAACTGTAAGCCCCATCGCTGATATCATGCGATAGAAAGTAGAAATAGAAGGAATTGTAAGTCCCCTCTCTATGCGAGAAATATAACTTTTGTCAGCGCCGATTTTTTTAGCAAGCTCCGATTGTGTCAGTCCGGATTGTTTGCGAGCATCAAGAAGAATTTGGGCGTTATACTCCTCCCAAGCCTGCTCCTCTGCACGCTTGCGGCTTTCTGTTCCCGGGGCACCAAAAGTCTGATTGAGTTCTTCACTCACACTATACATCTTCTCTTTTACTGTCATAATATTCTTTTTTTAATCGTTTCGCTTTTTCAATCTCTTTTTGCGGTGTCTTTTGTGTCTTCTTCCTGAATGCATTGAACAAAATCACGAGTCTTTCACCATCGTAAATGAAGAAAATCCGGAACTCATTATTGCCATAGTTCACTCGGAATTCGTAAATTTCATCTTCAATGTATTTAATGAAGTGAGACGGAATCCTTTCCGTATCTAAAAACAACAATAAAGCTCTCCGTATTTTCAACTGTTCCTTCTCGCTGAGTTTAGCCATGAATTCACAGTAATAATCTTTATAAGCAATAATTTCTCTTAACATGATTGCAAAGTTAGAAAAAGTTGCTCAATTATACAACAATGTAGGTTGAAAAAAGTTTTGGGAGTGGGATTGACCTCGTCAAAAAGGTGAATGCCATACACTCTTCAACTTATCATTCTAACCACCATCCCCCTCAACCCCAGCATTCATCGCAAATCCATTACCCCTCTCGCGGGCGCGCGACCCTGCATTAAAGGGCTTTGGAAACGACCATTTATACCGTCTTTTCGACCTCTTTACCCCGAAAAATCATCCGATTTATGCGGGGGAGTGACGAAAAACATTGGGATGAATGAGGGAAAACGTCCGTATGTTTGGACACATTCGTCCTTATGATTTTGAAAAACTTCTTAGAGCCTTCGGACGAAGGTCCTTGCGACTTGTTGAAAGTCGTGAAATCTTTCTCTTTTCTGTTTTGTGATGAAATATTACTTGAAAATGTATCCTATGGAATGCCTATAAACTAAAATTAAATAACATGAAGGTGACGGGATGAGGCTGAATGGTGGGGATTCCTCCGATTTTCCCTATGGAAAGAGCAGTTCAGACGAAAATCTATCGATGAAATCGATGGTTTTTTAAAAATGGAAGGAAAAAGTGGAAATAGATGTAGGGGCGTTTCCATTCATGGAAGGAGCAAAATCTACTAAAATCAATTACCCGGTTCCATTTGTACAGGAGGGTATTTAATAAACTGTAGATGAGAATTGTAACCGTGGAGATGCGTTTCTCCATTCCTGCTTTCACCTTCCTTCCACTGCTTCCATGCTGTTTTGGGCCCGTTCCGTTTGCATCCATTAAAAATTATACATGAAGTAAATTGAAATGAAAGGCGGATAAGGCGATAACAAACTACATAAAACAGGTGCTATTTCTTAAGAGATGAAAATTAATGTACAAACTTTTTACAAGTTTTTCGGCTCAGCGCCTTGAGTTCTCTATAAATTAATGTATATTTGTTCCCTAAACAATAAAACAAAACGATGATCACTATGATAAAAAGAATCTGTACCTTGACATTGACTGCGATGTGCGCGGTCGCTGCACCTGCGTTGGCCCAGTCTAACGGCTTGACTGATACCGCTAAAAGTGAGCACGCGGTGATGACAAACACACCCTTGGGTGCCGTGCGCTGGACGGGTGGATTCTGGGGCAATCGATTTGATGTCTACAGTAACACCTCCCTGCAAAGTATGTGGAACACTTGGAACGATCCCGATGTGTCTCACGGTTTCCGTAACTTCGAAATCGCTGCCGGCAGTCAGACCGGTGAACACTGGGGCCCTCCTTTCCATGACGGCGATATGTACAAATGGCTGGAGGCAGTGGCTGCGGTTTATGCCGTCAACAAAGATCCGAAACTGGATGCGTTGATGGACCATTTCATCGATCAGGTGGTGAAGGCACAGCGCGAGGATGGCTACATCCATACGCCGGTGATCATCGACGAGAAAAACAGAGGCGTGGATACCCATGCCGTTCACAAAGAGCAGACCGTCATCGGTACCAAAGTGGGTGGCGAGGACGAGAAGGGCGCTTTCGCCAACCGTCTGAACTTCGAGACTTACAACCTGGGTCACTTGATGATGGCGGGTATCGTGCATTACCGCGCTACCGGCAAACGTACACTGTTTGACGCTGCGATTAAGGCCACCGATTTCCTCTGCCATTTCTATGAGACCGCTTCTGCCGAGTTGGCTCGCAACGCCATCTGCCCGTCGCACTACATGGGTGTCGTGGAGATGTATCGCGCCACCGGTAACCCGCGCTACTTGGAACTTTCAAAGAACTTAATCAATATCCGCGGTATGGTGGAGAATGGTACGGATGACAACCAAGACCGTATCCCCTTCCGCGACCAGTATCAGGCAATGGGTCACGCCGTGCGTGCCAACTACCTCTATGCCGGTGTGGCAGATGTCTACAACGAGACCGGCGAGGAGCAGCTGATGAAGAACCTCACCAGCATCTGGAACGATATCGTAAACCGCAAAATGTATGTCACCGGCGCCTGCGGAGCCCTCTATGACGGTACCTCTCCCGACGGTACTTGCTACGAGCCCGACAGCATTCAGAAGGTGCATCAGAGCTACGGTCGCGCCTACCAGTTGCCTAACAGCACGGCACACAACGAGACTTGTGCCAACATCGGTAACATGCTCTTCAACTGGCGTATGCTGGAGGCTACCGGTGATGCCAAATATGCCGACGTGGTAGAAACCGCCCTCTACAACAGTGTGTTGAGCGGTGTCAGCCTCGACGGTAAACGCTACTTCTACACCAACCCGTTGCGCTTGAGCAGCGACTTCCCCTATACCCTTCGCTGGCCGCGCGAGCGTCAGGAGTACATCAGCTGCTTCTGCTGTCCGCCGAACACGCTGCGTACCATCTGCGAAGCTCAGAACTATGCTTACACCGTGGGCGATAAAACCATCTGGTGCAACCTCTACGGCGAGAACGAACTCAATACTTCCTTCGGTAAGAAGAGTCCGCTGGTGCTGAAACAGACCACCGACTATCCTTATGACGGCAAGGTGACGCTGACTTTCGAGCAGGCACCGAAGAAGGAGATGCTGAAACTCAACCTCCGTATCCCCGAGTGGTGCGACCAAGCTACGCTGACCGTGAATGGTGATCCGGTGGCTTGTGCGGCGAAAGCCAACAGCTACGTCACTGTGGAGCGCGTTTGGAAGAAGGGCGACGTGGTGGAACTCAACCTGGAGATGCGCGTGAAGCTGATGGAGTCGAACCCGTTGGTGGAGGAGACTCGCAACCAGACGGTCATCAAACGTGGTCCGCTGGTGTACTGCTTGGAGAGCATGGATATCGAGGGTGGTCACAAGATGGATGATGTCTTGATTCCCGCTGATATCAAGTTGACTCCGAAAGAGGTAACCATCGACGGCTGCCGCTTGATTGCCCTGGAGGGTACCGCGCGTCTGACCGACGAGACCTCTTGGACCAACACGCTTTATCGCGAGGTGGGCAAGAACAACCAAACCGTGAAGATTCGCCTGATTCCCTATTTCGCATGGGGCAACCGTGGCAAAGCAGATATGACTGTATGGATGCCGTTGGCTAAATAAGGGGGAGCGTACGAATGAAAAGACTAACACTTCTCTTCCTCCTTTGCCTTGGCTTGGGCTCTACACTTTCGGCCACTGATATCTGGGTGTCGCCCAATGGCAGTGACCGTAACGACGGCTCCCGCCGGCAACCGATGGCTACCTTGACCGCCGCCCTGCGACAGGCTCGTGAAGCACGACGCTTGCAGCAAGAGGGGGTGGAGCAGGGGGTAACCGTGCACCTCATGAGTGGTGTGCACCGTGTCTACGAACCCGTTTTTGTCCGTCCGGAAGATAGCGGTACGCCGCAGTCGCCTACGCGCTTTGTGGGCGAGGAGGGGGCCGTCATCAGTGGCGGTGTGCCCTTGACCGGCTGGCGCAAGCAGGGCCGTTTGTGGGTGACTGATGTGCCCGATTTCAACGGTCGTCCGTTTGATTTCCGTCAGTTGTGGGTGAACGGCGTGAAAGCCGTGCGTGCCCGTGACGTGGAGGATTTCGAACAGATGAACCGCATCATCAATAACGACCCCGAGAAGCGCATTCTCTGGGTGCCCGCCAAGGCGGTGAAGAAAATCCAGCATGCACCTTATGCCGAGATGGTGCTCCACGAAATGTGGTGCGTGGCCAACTTGCGCATCAAGTCGATTGAGATTCAGGGCGATTCCGCTGCCGTGCGTTTCCACGACCCCGAGAGTCGCATCCAGTTTGAACACCCCTGGCCCAGTCCGATGGTGACCACCGACGGACACAACTCCGCCTTCTATCTCACCAATGCCATGGAGCTGCTCGACCAACCCGGCGAGTGGTACCACGACATCCGCACGCATAAGCTCTACTACTATCCGCGCAGCGGTGAGGTGATGAACCAGGCCGAGGTGATTGCGCCTGCGGTAGAGACCCTCGTGCAGGTGCTCGGCACCATTGACGCACCGGTGAAACAGGTGGCTTTCGAGAATATCTCCTTCCAACACTCCACCTGGATGCGCCCGTCGCTCCAGGGACATGTCCCCTTGCAGGCAGGTATGTACATGACCGACGGCTACAAACTCCGTCCGCAGATGATTCGCGGCGACCGTAACCACAAGCTCGACAACCAGGGCTGGCTCGGTCGCCCCACAGCCGCCGTGCAGGTGGAGAATGCCGACGACATCGACTTCATCGGATGTACCTTTGAACACCTCGGTGCCGACGGACTCGACTATGTGGAGGGAACCCACGGCGGTACGGTGGATCACTGCACCTTCCGTGACATCGCCAGCAACGGCTATGTGGCAGGCAGCTTCTCGCCCGCCGCTTGGGAGACACACCAGCCCTACCGTCCGTACGACCGCCGCGTGGTGTGCGACGGACAGACCGTGAAGAACTCGCTCTTCACCGACGTCACCAACGAGGACTGGGGATGCGTGGCCATCTGTGCCGGATATGTCTCCAACATCAACATCGAACATAACGAAATCTGTGAAGTATCCTACACCGGCATCAGTCTGGGATGGGGCTGGACGCAGTCGGTCAACTGCATGTACAACAACACCGTGCATGCCAACTTGATCTACCACTACGCCAAGCACATGTATGACACCGCCGGCATCTATACCCTGGGTGCACAGCCCAAGACCTTCGTCACCGAGAATGTGGTGCACAGCATCTACTCGCCCGGTTACGCCCACGACCCCCATCACTGGTTCTACCTCTACACCGATGAAGGTTCCTCTTTCATCACCGTGAAGGACAACTGGACCGAAGGGGAGAAGTTCCTGAAGAATGCCAACGGTCCGGGCAATGTGTGGGAGAACAACGGACCCATGGTGAACGACAGCATCAAACTGCGTGCCGGTCGCCCCGAAGAATGGAAACAATAGCAATCTTAAAAATAAGAAAACATGAAAAAACAAAAAGGAAGTTTAAGTAGCACCATTGCGGTATCCCTGACCAACTATCTGGATGCCGGTGCCATTGTAGCCGGTGCCAGCGGATTGACACTGTGGCAAAGTTATCTGGGTTTGGAAGAGGTTCACTTGGGATGGCTCAACGCCATCAGCGCCAACTGCCTCGGCGCCGCCATCGGTGCCATTATCGGTGGTTTCCTGGCCGACAAGTATGGACGTAAAGCCATCTATACCTATAATATGTTGGTGTATATGGTGGGCGTGCTCTTCATCATGCTCTCATGCAACTTTCCCATGTTGCTCGCCGGCTTCTTGATTACCGGTATCTCTGTGGGCGTCGGTGTGCCTGCTTCGTGGACCTACATCTCCGAGAACTCGGAAGTGGGCAACCGCGGTCGTAACATCGGTATCTCACAGATGGCTTGGGGCATCGGTCCGACCATCATCCTCGTGCTGGGTATGCTGTTGGCACCTCCCACCGGTAACGACCTCGAGGGCGGCGTGCTCTTCGGATTCGTGCAATGGGTAGCAAACGCCATTACCGGCGGAACGGCAACGGGCGCCGCACTGAATGTCTTCAGTAGTCGTATCGTTTTTGCCTCCTTATTTATAGTAGCCTTCATCGCCTGGCTGCTGCAACGCCGTTTGCAGGAGTCGGCCGAGTGGCAGGCATCACAAAAAGAGAAGGTAGAGACGCCGAACAAGAAGAGCACCTTCGCCTTCGGCAACCTCTTTACCAATAAGGTGAACATCCGCACCATGATTTTCCTGGCCGGTATGTACCTCACCTGGAACCTGGTGAGCTCCGTGATGGGCTTCTTCCAGCAACATATTTATGAAACCGCCGGCGGTCTCTCAAACCAGATGGCCAACATGTTGTCGGTGGGTCAGTGGATTATCATCATCTTTGCCACCTTCGTCTTCTCGATGATTGTCGACAAGGTGAACCAGCGTTGGCTCTACGCCTTCGGTGTCAGCATGGGTGTCATTGCCTGGCTGATTATCGTGACGGTGGGCATCAACTCCATTGCCGGACTCCTCTTCTTCACCCTGCTCTGGGCCATTCAGGGAGGTGTCTCCGTGCAAGCCTTCTATGCCCTCTGGGCCTCCGAGCTCTTCCCCGCGAAGTATCGTGCCGCCGCTCAGGGCGTGATGTTCTTCATCGTGCGAGGCATGTCGGCCCTCTGGGGACTCTGCTTCGTCTACATCTACGGAGAACAGGGCGAAGGATTCTATCTGGCCGCTTACATCATGATGGGATTGCTCATTGCATCCCTGCTTATCGGTACCATTTGGACCCCGAAAACTCGTGGCAAGAGCCTCGAACAGATTACTAAAGAAAGATATGGAGATGACATCTAAAGCAACATGGATCTGGTATCCGGGCGATTATGAAATCTGGCTCGGAAATAAAATGAATAGCAGAAGAACAGAACGGGGGGCCTTCTTCCCTCCGTTCTGGAAAATGGATAGCCACTATGTCACCGTGGAATTCAGCAAGGTGATTAAACTGGCACAACCCGAAGAAATTCACATTGAGGCGGAAGGTATCTTCAACCTGAAGCTGGACGGCAAACTGCAGTTTGGTCGCCCCATCACCTTCCTCCTTCCCGCCGGGGAACACCACCTGAATATCAAGGTGTGGAACCAGGCCACTCCTCCTGCGCTCTACGTCGCGGGAGAGACTGTTTATACCGATGGCTCGTGGAAGGTGACTTACGAGGACAAGGAGTGGATTGATGAGAGTGGTAAGGCGAGTGATACTTCGGCTACGCTCTATCAGGATGCCGGCTGCTGGAACTTCAACACGCCCGAGGCAAAACCGTCGCTCTTTGCTCTGCAACGTACGCCGATGCAGGCGGTGGAGAAGAAGGCGGTGAACGGCGGTATCCTCTACGACTTCGGTCGCGAGACGTTCGGCTATGCCGTGCTGGAGGGACTCACCGGCGAGGGTATCGTGGAGCTCTTCTACGGTGAGAGTGCCGAGGAGGCGACCGACACGGAGCAGGGCGAGACGCTCGACAAGGTGCAGGTGGTGACCAACCGTGTCATCAATCTCTCTACCATGGAGGACGATGTGCTGACCGACCGCTACGTGCTGGGGGGCAGCAAGGCGTTCCGCTATATCTGGGTGCGCGCGGAGGCTGCCATTCACTACACCGAACTTTCGATGGAGTATGAGTACGCTCCGGTGACCTACCGCGGCAGCTTCCGTTGTAACGACGAGGAGCTGAACAAGATTTGGGAGGTGGGTGCCTACACCATGCACCTCACCACGCGTGAGTTCTTCATCGACGGTATCAAGCGCGACCGTTGGGTGTGGAGCGGCGATGCCATCCAGAGCTACTTGATGAACTACTACCTCTTCTTCGACAGTGAGACGGTGAAGCGTACCATCTGGTTGCTGCGCGGCAAAGACCCCGTGACGGCGCACACCAACACCATCCTGGACTACACCTTCTACTGGTTTATGAGTATCTACGACTACTACCAGTACACGGGCGACCGCCACTTTGTGCAGCAGGTCTTCCCGCGGATGCAGACGATGATGGAGTATGTGCTGGGCCGCACCAATGCCGACGGCATGGTGGAGGGACTCACGGGCGACTGGGTCTTTGTGGATTGGGCGGATTTCCCCATGAGCAAGCAGGGCGCACTGGCCTTCGAGCAAATCCTCTTCTGCCGCAGTCTGGAGACCATGCAACTCTGTGCTTCGCTGCTGGGTGAGGCCGAAGAGGCGGGTCGTTACGCCGAACTGGCGAAAGCCTTGAAAGCAAAACTGTTGCCGGTGTTCTGGAACGAATCGAAGAAAGCGTTGGTACACAACGTGGAGGGCGGTCGTCAGAGCGAGCAGGTCAACAAGTTCCCCAATATGTTTGCACTCCTGCTGAACTACCTCGACGAGGAGAAGCAGCAGACCGTCATGGAGCAGGTGATGCTCAACGACGCAGTGCTGAAGATTACCACGCCCTACATGCGTTTCTACGAGTTGGCAGCCATGTGTGAATTCGGTCACCAGGCCGAGGTGCTGCCCGAGATGAAAGCCTACTGGGGCGGCATGTTGAAAGAGGGTGCCACCTCCTTCTGGGAGAAGTACAATCCCGAGGAGCACGGCACGCAACATCTCGCCATGTACGGTCGTCCCTACGGCAAGAGCCTCTGTCATGCCTGGGGTGCGAGTCCGGTCTACTTGCTCGGCAAGTACTACCTGGGCGTGAAACCCGTGAAGCCCGGCTACGAAGAGTTCGCCATTCAGCCCACCTTGGGTGGCTTGCAATGGATGGAGGGCACGGTGCCCACTCCGAACGGCGAAATCAAACTCTCGATGAACGACCACGCCGTGAAGGTGACTGCCACGGAAGGTCAGGGCTACCTCACGCTGAAAGCCAGCGAGCAACCGACCGCTTCGGTGGGTAGCTTCGAACCGGCAGGCGAGGGACTTTATCGTTTATGGATTGGTACACACGAGGAAATTACGATTAATTATAAATACTAAACTTTGAAAGAACTATGAGAGTCTTAAAGTGTATGGCGGTACTGCTCGTCGGAATGGCTTCGACGCTGGCGTATGCGCAGGAAAAGGTAGCGATTGTGCTGCAAAACCAGGCCGATAACAACCGCGTGGTCTATGCCGGCGAGGAGTTGTCGAAGGCGTTGAAGCAGCAAGGGTATGAGGTGACCACCACCTCCGGAACGAAGAAGGCGAAGGCCGACTATGTGATTCGTCTCGGGGTGAGCACGGATGCGTCGCTCCCCAAGGAGGGCTTTACCATTACCTCTGCCAAGAAGCAGGCTACGGTGCTCGGTAACGATGCATCGGGCGTGATCTACGGTTGTCGCGAACTGATCGACCGGTTGGAGGCAAAGGGTCAGATTGACTTGCCCGCCCACCTGACAGACGCGCCCGAGATGGTGTTGCGCGGTGGCTGCATCGGTGTGCAGAAACCCTATCTGCTGCCCGGACGCGCCGTGTACGAGTACCCCTACACCCCGGAACTCTTCCCCTGGTTCTACGACAAGGCCCTGTGGATTAAGTACCTGGATATGCTGGTGGCCAACCGCATGAACTCGGTTTATCTCTGGAACGGTCACCCCTTCGCCTCTCTGGTGAAACTGAAGGATTATCCCTTTGCCGTGGAGGTGGACGACGAGACTTTCAAGAAGAACGAGGAGATCTTCTCCTTCCTGACCGAAGAGGCCGACAAGCGCGGTATCTTCGTGATTCAGATGTTCTATAACATCCTCGTATCCAAACCCTTTGCCGAGCATTACGGCATCAAGACACAGGACCGTAACCGTCCCATCACACCGCTGTTGAGCGACTACACCCGCAAGAGTGTGGCGGCCTTCATCGAGAACTATCCCAATGTGGGTCTGCTCTGCTGCCTGGGTGAGGCGATGGACACTTACGAAGACGATGTGGAGTGGTTCACGAAAACCATCATCCCCGGTGTGAAGGATGGCCTGAAACAGCTGGGACGCACCGACGAACCGCCTATCTTGCTGCGTGCACACGACACCAACTGTAAGATGGTGATGGACGCTGCGTTGCCGCTCTACAAGAACCTCTACACGATGCATAAATACAATGGTGAGTCGCTGACCACCTATCAGCCGCGCGGCCCGTGGGCACAGATTCACAAGGAGTTGAGTGCTTTGGGTAGCATTCATATCAGCAACGTGCATATCCTTGCCAACCTGGAGCCGTTCCGTTGGAGCTCGCCCGACTTTACCCAAAAGGCGGTGCAGGCGATGCATGATGTACACGGAGCCAATGCGCTCCACCTCTATCCGCAGGCCTCTTACTGGGATTGGCCCTATTCGGCCGACCGCCTGAAAGAGGGCAAGCGCGAGATGCAGATTGACCGCGACTGGGCTTGGTATAAGGAGTGGGGACGCTACGCCTGGAACTGCCGCCGCGACCGCGGAGAGGAGATCAACTACTGGAATCATCAGTTTGGTACCTTCTACGGTCTCTCGGATGCTGAGGCTGCCGGTGTGCGCACCGCCTACGAAGAGGCGGGTGAGATTGCCCCGAAACTGTTGCGCCGCTTCGGTATCACCGAGGGCAACCGTCAGACGCTCTTGCTCGGCATGTTCGTCAGTCAGTTGGTGAACCCCTACAAATACACCATCTACCCGGGCTTCTACGAGAGTTGCGGACCGGAGGGTGAGAAGTTGATAGAATATGTAGAAAAGGAGTGGAAGAAACAGCCTCATGTGGGCGAGTTGCCGCTCGACATCATTGCACAGTGCGTGGAGCATGGCGACAAGGCGGTGGCTGCCATTGACGCGTTGGAGGGCAAGGCTACCGCCAACCAAGAGGAGTTTGAACGCCTGCGCAACGATATGCACTGCTACCGCGAATTTGCTTACGCTTTCAACCTGAAGGTGAAGGGTGCCGAGCAGGTGCTCAACTATCAGTGGAGCAAGGATTTGAAATACCTGGATGCGGCGTTGCCCTTCCTGGAGGAGAGCCTGGAGCACTACCGCAAGTTGGTGGAGCTCACGAACGACGCTTACCTCTATGCCAACAGTATGCAGACCTCCATGCGTCGTATCCCCATCGGCGGTGACGACGGCAAGAACAAGACTTGGGCGGAGATGCTGGTGCACTACGAGAAGGAGTTGGCCAACTACAAAGCCAATGTGGCAATGCTGAAGGCGAAGGCCAACGGTACGCTGAAGGAGGAGAAGAAAGAGATTGCGAAGGCCAAGGATGCACAGGTGCAGCTGGAAGGCAACTGGCAGCGCGTGAAACTGCAGGCGGGAGCGGTGTTGCTCAGCAACCTGCCCGACAACAAGTTGCAGGCGGTGGCTCCCGAACTGGAAGGTCTCTCGGCCCTCGTGGTGAACGGCGACGAGCAGCGCAACAACGGTACCGAGCTCAAGTTTGAGTGCAGTGCCCCCGTGCAGTTGCTCATCGGCTACTTCAAAGATGATCAGAAGAAATATGCCAAGGCTCCGAAGTTGGAGACCGATGCTTCTGCCAATGAGTACGGACAGGCGGAACCGTTGCTGACCAACGCCATCCACCTGGAGAAGATGCCTTTGGCAAATATCCACGCTTACCACTTTGCCGCCGGTAAGCACACCCTCTTGTTGCCGAAAGGCTATACGCTGGTGTTGGGCTTCACTTCCAGCAACATCCAGAGTCGTAACGCGGCGCTGGAGGGCACGGACGAAGCAATGGATTGGCTCTTTTATTAACGATAACGCGACGTATTAACGATAGATAACTCGACGAAAGAATGAAGAAAAGATTACTCGTTTGGGCTTGGCTGGGCGGCTTGTTCGCCCCGCTCTTTGCCCAGCAGCATGTCTCGCAGGAACGCATGGCCGAGGTGTACGAGGAGGCGAAGACGCCTTACAAGTATGGCATGGTGATTGCACCGGAGAACAACAATTATAAGATTGACTGTCCCACTGTCTACCGCGAGGGCGACAAGTGGTACATGACCTATGTCATCTATAACGGCAAGGGGGCGAAGGACGGACGCGGCTACGAGACGTGGCTGGCGGAGAGCGACAACTTGCTGGAGTGGAAGACGTTGGGACGCATCCTCTCTTATAAGGAGTCGGGCTGGGACATGAACCAGCGCGGTGGCTTCCCGGGCTTGATTGATATGGAGTGGGGCGGCTCGTATGCGCTCCAGCGCTATAAGAAGAAGGCATGGCTCACCTATATCGGCGGCGAGGGCACCGGCTATGAGGCGGTGAATGCTCCGTTGGCAATTGGCTTGGCGTGGACTGCCGGCAATGTGGCTACGGCGCACGAGTGGGAATCTTCTTCGGAACCGATTCTTTCTTTGAAGGATAAAGAGCTGCAGTGGTGGGAGAACCTGACGCAGTATAAGAGCACGGTCTACTGGGATAAGCAGAAGACTTTGGGGGCTCCTTTTGTGATGTATTACAATGCCGGGGGCGTCAATCCGACTTCCGGCTTGAAGGGCGAGCGCATCGGTATCGCGCTCTCCAAAGATATGAAGCACTGGACGCGCTACGCCGGTAACCCGGTCTTTGCGCATGAGGCGCAGGGCACCATCACGGGCGATGCGCAGATTCAGAAGATGGGCGACGTCTACGTGATGTTCTACTTCTCGGCCTTCAACCCGAGTCGTTCTTACAAGGCCTTCAACACTTTTGCCTGCAGTTACGACCTGGTGACGTGGGATGATTGGGAGGGGGACGACCTGATTTACCCGACGAAGCCTTACGACGAACTCTTTGCGCATAAGAGTTACGTGGTGAAGCACAACGGGGTGGTCTACCATTTCTATTGTGCCGTCAACAATGCCGAACAGCGCGGCATCGCCGTGGCTACCAGTCGCCCGATGGGTCGCTCGAAGGTGAAGTTCCCCGAGCGCCCCTCGAAGGAGCGTCGTGCCGTGACCGAACTGGCCGGTGGCTGGCGCACCTGGCTCGTGGACGAGAAAGACTCCACGAAGCAAGTGGCTCTGCAGACAGTCAACCTGCCGCACAACTGGGACGACTACTACGGTTACCGCCAGTTGACGCACGGCAACCTGCACGGCACGGCTTGCTACGAGAAGCATTTCGACGTAAAGAACATCGAATCCAATAAGAGATATTTCCTCCGTTTCGAAGGCGTGGGCACCTATGCCACCATCCGCGTCAACGGTCGTGACTACGGTCGCCACCCGGTGGGCCGTACCACCTACACGCTGGATGTCACCGAGGCGTTGCGTGCCGGCGACAACCTCCTGGAGGTAAAGGCCGAGCATCCGGAGATGATTGCCGACATGCCATGGGTGTGCGGCGGTTGCTCGTCGGAGTGGGGCTTCAGTGAGGGCTCTCAGCCGCTGGGTATCTATCGCCCCGTGGTGCTGGAGGTGACCGACGAGGTGCGTATTGCCCCCTTCGGTATCCACCTCTGGAACGACGATCAGGCATCAACCGTCTATATCGAAACAGAAATCACCAACTATAGTCAGTCGGCACAAACCGTGGAGCTGGTCAACAAGTTCAGCAATGCCGACGGCGCGCAGGTGTTCCGCCTGAGTGAGCAAGTGACCCTGGCACCGGGAGAGACCAAGACCATTCGTCAGGAGTCGCCCGTGAAAGAGGCACATCGCTGGAGCGTAGAAAATCCCTACCTCTATAAACTGGCCTCCATGATTAAGCGCGACAACAAGACCACCGATGAAATCTCCACCGCTTTCGGTATCCGTACCGTCAGCTGGCCGGTGAAACGCAACGATGGCGACGGACGCTTCTTCCTCAACGGAACGCCCACCTTTATCAATGGTGTCTGCGAGTACGAGCACCAGTTCGGTCAGAGCCACGCCTTCAGTCACGAGCAAGTGGCAGCCCGCGTGAAACAGATCAAGAACGCCGGCTTCAACGCCTTCCGCGATGCCCACCAGCCGCACCACCTCGACTACCAGAACTACTGGGATCAGTTGGGTATCCTCTGGTGGCCGCAGTTCTCGGCGCATGTATGGTATGACACCCCCGAGTTCCGCGAGAACTTCAAGACCTTATTGCGCCAATGGGTAAAAGAGCGTCGCAACTCCCCCTCGGTAGTGATGTGGGGCTTACAGAACGAGAGTACGCTGCCGCGCGACTTTGCACGCGAGTGCTGCGACATCATCCGTGAGATGGATCCGACGGCGCAACAGATGCGCGTGATTACCACCTGCAACGGTGGAGAAGGTTCCGACTGGAACGTCATCCAGAACTGGAGCGGCACCTATGGCGGTGATGTCAACAAATACAACCAAGAGCTGGCCGCTGCCAACCAGTTGCTCAACGGAGAATACGGTGCCTGGAGAAGTCTCGGCTTCCACACCGAGCCCGCTGCTTTCGACCCCAAGGGCGATTGGAGCGAAGAGCGTATGTGCCAGTTGCTGGAGACCAAAATCCGTCTGGCGGAGCAAGCCAAAGACAGTGTCTGCGGACACTACCTGTGGGTCTACAGCAGTCACGACAACCCCGGACGTCGCCAGCCCGATGAGGCCTATCGCAAGATAGATAAGGTGGGACCGTTTAACTACAAAGGATTAGTCACTCCCTGGGAACAACCCCTGGATGCCTACTATATGTATCGTGCCAACTACGTGAGTGCGAAGAGCGACCCGATGGTCTACATCGCTTCACACACCTGGCCCGACCGATTCGAAGCCCGTCGCAGAGCCACCATCGAGGTCTATAGCAACTGCGACTCCGTGCTGCTCTATAACGATGCCGACAACTCCGCCTTCCTGGGCAAAAAGAAGAATCACGGCGTGGGTACGCACTTCATGTGGGAGAACCGCGACATCCGTTACAACGTGCTGCGTGCCGTGGGTTACTACCAAGGTAAAGTAGCGGCCGAGGATGTCATCGTGCTCAACAATCTGGAGCAAGCTCCTCACTTTGAGCAACTCTATCAAGAGGTGCAGCCGGTGGTACAGGGCATCGAAGGTGCCCAATACCTCTACCGCATCAACTGCGGTGGCGATGCTTACACCGACAGCTTCGGTCAGACCTGGGCGGCGGACGACACCACCTACTGCCACTCGTGGGCGCAGGACTTTGAAGGCCTCTCTCCCTATCTGGCAAGTCAGGGCACGACCTACGATCCGATTCGCGGCACCCGCGACTGGAAGCTCTTCCAGAGCTATCGCTACGGTCGCCATCGCCTGAACTACCACTTCCCCTTGCCCGACGGCAAGTACACCGTGGAACTCTACTTCACCGAACCGTGGCACGGCACCGGTGGCGGAGCAGGCACCGACTGCGAAGGCTTGCGCATCTTTGATGTCGCCATCAACGGCACCACTGTCATCGACGACCTCGACCTTTGGGCGGAAGTGGGTCACGACGCCGCCTACAAGCAGAGCGTGGAGGTGGAAGTGAAAGGCGGCGAGCTCCGCATCGACTTCCCCGAAGTGAAAGCCGGACAGGCCATTCTCTCGGCCATTGCCATCGCCTCGAAAACCCCCGTGGCCTTCACCGCCGCTCCGAAACAGAGCGACTGGAGCTGGGCGGCTGCCGAGAAAGAGGTGATTGCCAAGATGCCCACCGAACTGCTGCCCGAAGATAAGAACGCACGCGCCAGTGTCACCTACGAAGCCGAAGCGGCACAGGTGAAGGGCAAGTACGTGAAGAAAGAGTGGAAGAAGCAAGAAGGCATCTTCTTCGGCAAAGGAAAACAAAACTCCATCCAGTGGACCATCTCCACCGGCTTGGCTCAAGTATATGCATTGCGCTTCAAGTTTATGAACCTGAGCGGCACGCCGATGCCCGTGCGCCTGCAACTCATCGCCCCCAACGGCAGTGTGCTGAAGGACGACCTCGTCACCTTCCCCGACACCCCCGAGAAGTGGCGACTGATGAGCACCACCACCGGCGGCTATATCAATGCCGGAACCTACAAGGTGATCTTGAGTGCCGAGAATATGGAACAGTTGGCGTTTGATGCGCTGGATGTACAATAACGAATAAAGAAAACACCGCGACGGTATGAAGAAACAATTAGTGATACTGACCCTGGGCTTGTGGGCTTTCCTGCAAGCTGCCGGTGCCCGCGACTGGGAGAACCAGCATGTGCTGCAAATCCACCGCGAGCCCGCTCGTGCCGCTTTCATCCCTTATGGCGAGAAGGCGGGCGACCGTTCTCTGTCGCTCAACGGTACGTGGAAGTTCCGCTGGACCCCCACACCGGAGGAGCGCGTGGAGCATTTTTATCAAACCGACTTTAACGACGGGGCGTGGGAGAATTTCCCCGTGCCGGCCAACTGGGAGGTCAACGGACATGGTACGCCCATCTACGCTTCGGCGGGATATACCTTCCAGATTAATCCGCCCTACGTGACGACCACCCCGAAACAGAAGTACACCGCTTTCGTGGAGCGTAACCCGACGGGACAGTACCGCCGCACGTTCGACTTGCCGCAAGGGTGGAAGGAGCAGGGACAGACGTTCTTGCGCTTCGACGGCGTGATGAGTGCCTTCTATGTTTGGGTGAACGGCGAGCAGGTGGGGTATAGTCAGGGAAGTATGGAACCTTCGGAGTTTAATATCACGCCCTACCTGAAGGCCGGTCGCAACCAGCTGGCGGTGGAGGTGTATCGCTACAGCGACGGCTCCTATCTGGAGGATCAGGACTTCTGGCGCTTCGGCGGTATCCATCGCGATGTGACGCTCTTCCATACCCCCGATGTACGCCTGCGCGACTTCACCGTGCGCACGCTGCCGGCGGATGAAACTTACAAAGATTTTACGTTGCAGATTGATCCGCAGTTCTCGCTCTTCCAACAAGAGAAGGGGGAGGGCTACAAACTCCTGGCGGTGCTGACCGACCGGGCGGGTCAAGCTTGCTTCCAAGAGGAGATCTCTATTGAGGAAATCCTGGATGTCAACCATAAAGCCTCCATCATGAACGAGTGGTTTCCGCAGCGCGGACCGCGTAAGTTGGGACGCATCTCGGCAAAGATTGCGCAGCCCCACCGATGGACGGCAGAGACTCCTTATCTCTATACGCTGACCCTCTCGCTGAAAGATGCGCAGGGCAGGGTGGTGGAGCGCGCCGCTTCCAAAGTGGGCTTCCGCAGTGTGGAGATAAAGAACGGCGCTTTTCTGGTGAATGGCGCTCCCGTACGCTTCCGCGGTGTCAACCGCCACGAGCACGACCCCTATACCGCTCGTGTGATGACGGAGGAGCGAATGTTGCAGGACTTGCTTCTGATGAAGCAGGCCAATGTGAACGCCGTGCGTACCAGTCACTATCCCAACCATCCGCGTTGGTACGAGCTCTGTGATTCGCTCGGCATCTACGTGATGGATGAGGCTGACATCGAGGAGCACGGATTGCGTGGCACGTTGGCAAGTACGCCCGACTGGCACGCGGCGTTCCTGGACCGTGCGGTGCGTATGGCGGAACGCGACAAGAACCATGCGTGTGTGGTCTTCTGGAGCATGGGTAACGAGAGTGGTTACGGACCGAACTTCGCGGCCATCTCTGCCTGGTTGCACGACTTTGACGCCACGCGCCCCGTGCATTATGAGGGTGCGCAGGGAGTCGACGGACAACCCGACCCGCAGACGGTGGATGTCATCAGTCGCTTCTACCCCCGCGTACAGCAGGAGTACCTGAACCCGGGCATTAAAGAGGGAGACGACAAGGAGCGCGCGGAGAATGCGCGTTGGGAGCGTCTGCTCTCCATCGCCCAGCGCACCAATGACAACCGTCCTGTGCTGACCAGCGAATATGCCCACTGTATGGGCAATGCCCTCGGCAACTTCCGCGAATATTGGGAAGAGATCTACAGTCACCCGCGCATGCTGGGCGGCTTTATCTGGGACTGGGTCGACCAGGGTATCATCCGTACCTTGCCCGATGGTCGCACGCAAGTGGCTTACGGCGGCGACTTCGGCGATCAGCCCAACCTGAAAGCCTTCTGTCTGAACGGCATCTTGCTGTCGGACCGCACCACCAATCCGAAGTATCGGGAGGTGAAGAAGGTGTATCAACCGATCTATTTTAAACTGAAATCCTATAACGCAGCCACGCAAGAGGCGGTGGTGGAGGTCATCAACCACCATCATCACATCGACCTCTCCGGCTATCGACTGGTGTGGGAGGCTGTGGTGAACGGCACTGTCAAGGGACGTGGAGAAGCCACGCTGCCCACGTTGCAACCCGGTGAGCAGGGCACGATGACAATCGCGCTGGCCAAAGCCCTGAAGAAAACGGGCGCCGAGGAGGATGTGCGTTTGAACCTCTCGGCACGACTGAAAGCGGCGTGCGACTGGGCACAGGCGGATTTTGAGGTGGCGACGGAACAGTTGCCGCTGCAGGAGCATCTGATGGCCATGACCACCCCGGCAAGTGCGGCGAAAGGAACCTTGACTGTGAGCGAAACCGGGGGAGAACTTACCGTGCAGGGCAAGGATTTCCAGACCCTTTGGAACAAGCAACAAGCGGCTTTGGCACGCTATACCTATCAAGGTACTACCTATATTCAACCGGTGGATTCCTTGGCGGCGGAAGATTTTCAGGCTTTTCGTGCACCGACTGATAACGACAAGAGCTTCGGCAACTGGTTGGCGAAGGACTGGACCCTGAATCAGCTGGATGCCCCGACGGTGGGTGATGCCACGTTGCAGTGGACGCAGCCGTCGCCGGAAAAGGTGGTGATTACCGCGAATAAACAGGTTCGCTACGCCAAAGGCACCATCCGTGTGCAGAGCGTCTACACCTTGCTGGCCAACGGCGCCATGGAGGTGGAGCAGCATTATCTGCCCGAAGGCGAATTGCCCGAACTTCCGCGATTGGGTAGTGTATGGCGTGTGAACCCCGCCTTCAACCAATTGGCATGGACAGGCTACGGTCCCGACGAGAACTATCCCGACCGCTGCTCGGCATCCCGTATCGGCAAGTGGCAATCAACGGTAGAGGCACAATACACCCACTATCCGCGCCCCCAGAACGGAGGTAATCACGAGTCGGTGGTGGAGGTGACTCTGACCGATGCCAAGGCGCGCGGCTTGCGGGTGACGGCACTGGAACAACCCTTCTCGATGTCGGCGTTGCCCTATTCCGAAGAACAGTTGAGCCGCACCGCCCACGATTGCGACCTCCACACCGAGCAGGCCATCCACCTGCATCTGGATGCCGCTGTGCTGGGCCTCGGCAACAGCAGCTGCGGACCGGGCGTGCTGAAGAAATACGCGATAGAAAAGAAAGAACATACACTGAAGGTGCGCATTGCTCCAATCAGATGAACAGAAATATGATTTAAACAAAACGATATGAAAAAAACAGCGACATTCCTCATTTCCCTTTTGATGGGAGGCGGGCTCTTTGCCCAATCCGTGGAGACCGAGAAGCAATATCTCTCGGGCACGGGATGTGATGACATGGTACAATGGGATTTCATGTGTACCGGTGGTAATAATTCCGGCACCTGGTCCAAGATTGGGGTGCCCTCTTGTTGGGAACTTCAGGGCTTCGGTACCTATCAGTACGGCATGAAGTTCTATGGCAAGGCCTTCCCCGAAGGCGTGGCCGATGAGAAGGGTATGTATAAGTATGAATTCGAACTCCCGGCTTCGTGGAACGGCAAGCAGGTGGAGTTGGTGTTCGAGGCTTCTATGACCGATACGGAAGTGAAAATCAACGGTCGTAAGGCGGGCACGAAGCACCAGGGTGCTTTCTATCGCTTCACTTACGATGTGTCCGACCGTGTCTTCTTCGGCCCGAAGAAGAAAAACGTGCTGGAGGTGACGGTGAGCAAAGAGAGTGAGAACGCCGGTGTCAACCTGGCTGAGCGTCGCGCCGACTACTGGAACTTCGGTGGACTGTGGCGCCCTGTCTTCATGTTGGCGCGTCCTGCACAGAACATTCACCACGTGGCCATCGACGCCAAAGCCGATGGTAGCTTCGCAGCTTACTGCACGCTGAACATGGCAATGGAGGGTGCTTCCATCAAAACAACTTTGTTGGACAAGAACGGTAAGAAGGTGGGCGAGACCACCACACCGGTGCGCGGTGCCAGCGACCAGTGCGTGGCACATATCGACGTGAAGAACCCGGCTTTGTGGAGCGCAGAGACGCCGAACCTCTACCAGGCACAGTTTGCTTTGATTGACAAGAACGGTAAGACGCTGCACAAAGAGACACAGAAATTCGGTTTCCGTACCATCGAGGTACGAGAGAGCGACGGTCTCTACATCAACGGAGTCCGCGTAAACATCCGCGGTGTCAACCGTCACAGCTTCCGTCCGGAATCCGGTCGTACACTGAGCAAAGCCAAGAATATTGAGGATGTCCTCTTGATTAAGAGTATGAATATGAACGCCGTGCGCCTGTCGCACTATCCCGCCGACCCCGAGTTTTACGAGGCGTGCGACTCACTCGGACTCTATCTGATGAGTGAGTTGAGCGGCTGGCACGGTAAGCACGAGACCATCGTCGGCCAAAAGCTGGTGAAAGAGATGGTGGAGCGCGACGTGAACCACCCCTGTTTGATCTGGTGGAGCAACGGTAACGAGAAGGGTTGGAACGACGAGTTGAACGGCGAGTTCCACAAGTACGACCCGCAGTTGCGTCCGGTCATCCATCCGCAAGGCAACTTCAGCGGTTTTGAGACCATGCACTACCGCTCTTACGGCGAGAGCCAGAACTACATGCGTAAGCCCGAGATCTTCATGCCGACGGAGTTCTTGCACGGTCTGTACGACGGCGGTCACGGTGCCGGCTTGTACGATTACTGGGAGATGATGCGCAAACACCCGCGTTGCATCGGCGGCTTCCTCTGGGTATTGTCCGATGAGGGCGTGAAACGTGTAGATATGAACGGCTTTATCGACAACTGCGGCAACTATGGTGCCGATGGTATCGTCGGTCCGCACCACGAGAAAGAGGGTAGCTACTGGACCATCAAGCAGGTGTGGTGCCCCGTGCAAATCATGAACAACAGCATTGACGCCAACTTCGACGGCGTACTGAATATCGAGAACCGTTACGACTTCCTCAACGTGAAGGATTGTCGTTTCGTATGGAAACGCGTACAGTTCCCCGCTTCCAACGCCAAAGGAGATGCGAAAGTGCTGGCACAAGGCGAGGTGAAGGGTAGTGACATCGCTCCGCACGCAGCCGGTACCGTGAAGATTCCTTTCGCCAAGGATGCCGCTGACGCCTTGCAAATCACCATCATCGACGTGTATGGCAACGAACTCTTCACCCGCAGCTATCCGCTGACCTATCAGCAGAAGGGCTTGGCACAGGATACGAAGGGCAGCAAACCGAGCGTACAGGAGACAGATGCACAGGTAACGGTGAAAGCCAACGGACGCACCTACCTCTTCAGCAAGACCGACGGTCAGTTGAAGGGCGTGGAGGTGAACGGCAAGACCATCCAGCTGAAAGACGGTCCCCGCTTCATCTGTGCCCACCGTGCCGACCGCTCGATGGACCAGTTCTACAACCATGACGACCCGGATGCAGAGAAGAAGAAAACCCAATACGACGAGTTTGAGGATGTAGGTAAATTCACCGGCTTGCAGGTGGAGGAGAAAGACAACAACATCGTTATCACCGCCAACTACAAACTCGGTTGCTTCGACCAGGCCGTATGGACCATCGCTTCCGACGGTTCAGCCGCTTTGGACTTCACCTACAACTTCAGTGGTGTGGTTGATTTGATGGGTGTGAAATTTGATTATCCCGAAGAGAAAGTCCTCTCCAAACGTTGGGTAGGCGACGGCCCGTACCGTGTATGGCAGAACCGTCTGCACGGCCCGCAGTACGGTTTGTGGGAGAATGATTACAACGACCCCATCCCCGCCGAGAGCTTCACTTATCCCGAGTTCAAAGGCTACTTCGCCCACGTCTCTTGGATGAACCTGAAGACCGAAGAGGGAACCATCTCTATCCAGAACGAGACTCCCGACAGCTACGTCGGTGTCTACGAACCCCGCGACGGACGTGACAACATCCTCTACAAGTTGCCGAAGACCGGCATCTCCATCATGAAAGTCATTCCGCCGGTACGTAACAAAGTGAACACCACCGACCTGATTGGTCCTTCTTCTCAGGCGAAGTGGGTAGACGGTCCGCAAACCGGACGCATTGTTTTACGCTTTGAATAAAGAGCTCATTTGAATAAAAGAGTCCATGAAGAAAAACTATATTAAAACAGGAATCTTGTGCCTTTGGCTTGCAGCATCTTCGCTGCAAGCCTTTGCGCAATCCACCCTGCAGCAACAGTTCGCTACGCCCGGCTATGAGGCCCGTCCCTGGACCTTCTGGTACTGGATGTATGGCGCGGTGAGCGAGGAGGGAATCAAAGCCGACCTGGAAGCGATGAAGCAAGCCGGTCTGGCAGGTGCCTACCTCATGCCCATCAAGTCGACCGCCCAGGGCGCTGCCTACCACGGCGAGGCCGAGCAACTCTCGCCCACCTGGTGGAGCCGCGTGCGCTATAGCATGGAGCAAGCCGACCGCTTGGGACTGAAGTTGGGTATGCACATCTGCGACGGATTCGCCCTGGCCGGCGGTCCGTGGATCACCCCGGAGCAATCCATGCAGAAGGTGGTGAGTGCCGATACCCTGGTGGCAGGTGGCAAGAAGCGCACGCTTCAGCTCCCCGTCCCCGCCTTCAAAGAAAACTACTACCAAGACATCGCCCTGCTGGCCCTGCCGGTGAAGAGTGAGGTGATTCTGCAAGAACCCACCGTCACCTGCGGCAATGTCAAGGAGGAAAGCGATCCGAAGAAGAGCGTCTCTATCGACGACGCCGGTGTGATACGCTCCTCCGTCCCCTGCTGGATACAATACAGTTACGACCAGCCCGTCACCGTGCGCAACATCGAGGTGATACTCACCGGCAACAACTATCAGGCACACCGTCTGAAAGTGATGGCGAGCGACGACGGACTGCAATATTACACGGTGAAACAGTTGACGCCGGCGCGCCAGGGATGGCAGAACACCGACGAGAACTCCACCCATTCCATTCCCGCCACCACGGCGCGTTACTTCCGTTTCTACTGGACTCCGGAGGGTAGTGAACCGGGTTGCGAAGATATGGATGCTGCCAAGTGGCGCCCCAATCTGAAGATTAAGAAGCTGGTGCTTCATGGCGAACCCTTGCTCAACCAATGGGAAGGCAAGGCGGGACTGGTGTGGCGCGTGGCTGCCGAGACACCGGCCGAGGAACTTCCCGTGGAGGTGTGCGTGAAGCGCAGTGAAATCATCGACCTGACGGCACAAATGCACGACGGACAACTGCTCGTCGACCTGCCCAAAGGCAATTGGCGACTGTTGCGCATCGGTCACACTTCAACCGGTCACACCAATGCCACTGCCGGCGGCGGTAAAGGACTGGAGTGCGACAAGTTCAACCCTGTGGCTGTGAAGAGCCAGTTCGACCATTGGTTCGGACGTGTCTTTGCGGAAGTGGGGAACGATCTGGCGCATCGCGTCTTGAAATATATGCACGTAGATAGCTGGGAGTGCGGCAGTCAGAACTGGAGCGACAACTTCCCCGCTGAGTTCAAACAGCGCAGAGGGTACGACTTGATGCCCTATCTCCCCTTGTTTGCCGGTATTCCCGTGGACGACCCCGCCACCTCCGAGCAGGTGTTGCGCGACGTGCGTACCACCATCGGCGAACTGGTGAACGACGTCTTCTATCAAGTGCTGGCAGCGCAAGCCAAAGCCTACGACTGTCAGTTCTCTGCCGAGTGCGTGGCTCCTACGATGGTGAGCGACGGCTTGAGACATTACGCCTCTGTCGACCTCCCCATGGGCGAGTTCTGGCTGAACAGTCCCACGCACGACAAACCCAACGATATGCTGGATGCCATCAGTGGCGCCCATATCTACGGTAAGAACATTATTCAGGCCGAAGGCTTTACCGAGGTGCGCGGCACCTGGGACGAGTCGCCGGCCATGTTGAAGGCCTTGCTCGACCGCAACTACGCGTTGGGCATCAACCGCCTCTTCTTTCATGTCTATGTACACAACCCCTATCTGGATAAGCAGCCGGGCATGACGCTCGACGGCATCGGACTCTTCTTCCAGCGTGACAATACCTGGTGGAACCCCGGTGCAAAAGGCATGGCCGACTATGCCGCCCGCTGTCAGACGATGTTGCAATATGGCGTGCCGGTGGTGGATATCGCTGCCTATATCGGTGACGAGATGCCGCGTCGTGCCCTCTTGCCCGATCGCTTGGTGGCTTCGCTGCCCGGCATCTTCGGTGAGGAGCGGGTGCGTAGTGAGAAACTGCGTCTGGCCAACCTGCATCAGCCGATGCGTGTGAAGCCGGTGGGCGTGACACACTCCGCCAACATGGCTGATCCGGAGAAATGGGTGAACCCGTTGCGCGGCTACGCGTACGACTCGTTCAACCCCGATGCCTTGCTGCGCCTGGCGAAGGTGGAGAACGGTCGCATGGTCTTGCCGGGCGGTGCTTCTTATAAGGTGGTGGTGCTCCCGTTGGAACACCCGATGAACCCGAACAATGTGATCAGTGACGCAGCGAAAGCCAAGATTGAGGAGTTGCGCCGTGGCGGGGTGATTATCCCGACGCTTCCCTATCAGGCAGAGGATTTCTCGGCGATGGGACTGGAGCGCGATGTGGTGGTGCCTGCGGAGGTAGCTTGGACGCACCGTCGCAACGAGGCGGAGCAGACCGACCTCTACTTTGTGGCCAACCAGAGCGACGAGCCGAAAGAGTTTATCGCCTCCTTCCGCATCAGCGGTCGCCAGCCCGAGTGGTGGAACCCGATGAATGGGTCCATCACCGAGACCATGAGCTGGAGCCAGAGCGAGGGTAGAACGAAGGTGAAGATGAAACTCGCTGCCGGCGAATCTGCCTTCATCGTCTTCCGCAAACCCGCGGAGGTGGCCGAAGGCAACAGCTTCCTGTGGGAGAAGAGCGAGCCACTGCCTGCCACTTCCTGGAACATCCGTTTCGAGAAGACGGCGCAGGAGGTGACCACCAACGAGCTCTTCGACTGGACCGCCCGCGAGGAGGATGCCATCCGCTACTATAGCGGTCGCGCCACCTACCAAACCACCTTCAACTTCAAGCGCAAACAGAACGCCCAAGAGGCTTGCTGGCTGGAGTTGAACGGCTTGCACGACGTGGCTTCCGTGAAGGTGAACGGCGTGGAGTGCGGCATTGTGTGGACAGCCCCCTATCGCGTGGAGATTGGTTCCGCCCTGAAGAAAGGAACGAACACCTTGGAGATTGCCGTGTGCAACACCTGGGCGAACGCCTTGAACGGTGCCGAGCAGGGCAAAGCACCCTTTGACGGTATCTGGACCAATGCCAACTATCGTCGTGCCGAGAAGAACTTGCTGCCCGCAGGCTTGGTCGGTCCGGTGAAACTGGTTTACGGCAACCGATAAGCGGAGGGTCAATCCCGTGGAAGAAAACGGTAAATTTCCCGGAAGAAAACGAATAAATCGAATCAAACAAACGAATCAAATAAAAACCAAAATGAAAAACAGATTGCAATGGATGGCTAAAGCGATGGCTTCCTGCCTCTGCTTCGGCGCTTTCGTGAGCATGCATGCGGAGGTGAAGATGCCGGCTTTCTTTGCCGACAATATGGTGATGCAACAACAGACACAGGCCAACCTGTGGGGTACGGCTACACCTAACAAGAAGGTGACGGTGAAAACGAGTTGGAGCAAGGAGGTGGTCTCTACCACTGCCGCTGCCGACGGTCGTTGGAAACTCGCCGTGCAGACTCCCGCTGCGGGTGGCCCGTATGAGGTGACCGTGAGCGACGGTAGTGCACTGACCTTGAAGAATGTAATGGTGGGCGAACTCTGGCTGTGTGCCGGACAGAGTAACATGGAGATGCCCATGAAAGGATATAAGAATCAACCCGTGGAGGGGGCCAATATGGCTTGTCTGAAGAGTAAGAATCCGCAGATTCGTCTCTTCACCGTGGCGCGCAACTCCTCTACCCAGCCGGCCGAGGATGTGAAGGGTGCCTGGGAGGAAGCTGCTCCTGCAACGGTGCGCGAGTTCAGTGCCACCGCCTACTACTTCGGTCGCCAGCTGCAAGAGACGCTGCAGGTGCCGGTGGGCTTGATTGTCACCGCTTGGGGCGGTTCTGCTTGCGAGGCGTGGATGAGCGACGAGATGTTGCAGGCATTCCCCGAAGCGGCTGCCAAGATTCCCGAGGTAGGCGGTAAGATTGAGTCGAAGAACCGTACGCCGAGTGTGCTCTTCAAAGGCATGTTGAGTCCGTTGATCGGTCTCTCGATGAAGGGCGTGATTTGGTATCAGGGCGAGGACAACTGGAACCGCGCGCACACCTATGCCGATATGTTCTCTACGATGATTGGCGGCTGGCGCAAGCTCTGGAACCAGGGCGACTTCCCCTTCTACTACTGTCAGATTGCTCCCTATGATTATGCCATTATCACCGAGAAAGGCAAGGAGATTATCAACTCTGCCTACTTGCGCGAGGCGCAGGCTCAGGCGGAACTGCGCGTGCCGAATGTCGGTATGGCGGTGCTGATGGATGCCGGTTTCCCCGAGGGTATTCACCCCTACAAAAAACAGGTAGCAGGCGAGCGCTTGTCGTTGCTGGCATTGAGTAAGACTTACGGCATCGAGGGTATCTCCGGCGAGAGTCCTTACTACAAGTCGATGGAGATTCAAAACGATACGGTGATTGTCAGCTTCGAGCGCGCTCCGATGTGGATCTGCGGTCGTCACAGTTTCGTATCGAACCAGTTTAAACTGGCGGGCGAGGACAAGGTGTTCCACCCGGCCAAAGCATGGATTCAACGCAGTAAAGTATATGTAGTCAGTGAGCAGGTACCCCATCCGGTGGCTGTGCGTTATGCCTTCGAGAATGCTTCAGAGGGCGACTTGTTCAGCGCTGACGGACTGCCGGTTTCGTCGTTCCGCTCCGACGATTGGCCCGATGAACGACCGATAAAAGAATAAGATGAAGAAACGAACAATATCACTCATCACCACGGCTTTGCTGGGCTTTACGTCGCTGTTTGCCCAGCCCGCCGATTACACATGGACCGCTCCGAGTGCCAATGCCTCGGAGTCGATGCCGTGTGGCGGAGGTGATATCGGTCTGAATGTCTGGGTGGAGGGCAACGACTTGCTCTTCTACCTCTGTCGCAGTGGTGCTTACGATGAGCATAACACGCTCCTGAAGCAGGGACGTATTCGCCTGCGGATGGGCGAGGGGAATGCGGAGGCTTCCTTCCGTCAGACACTTCGTCTGAGCAGCGGTGCCGTGGAGGTGCAGCTGCAGGGTCACACCATTCGCCTTTGGGTGGATGTCTTTCACCCCGTGATTCACGTGGAGACGGAGAGTCCGAAGGCGGTGGAGGCGCAGATTGCTTATGAGAACTGGCGCTGGCAGGACCGTCCCTACCGGAAGAACGAGGGGCGACAGAACTCTTTGAAGTGGTCGTCCATCAAAAATGTGGTTACCTCAAAGGACTCGATTCGCGAGGAGCATGGCACGCTCACCTTCTTCCATCAGAACCCGGCTCAAACGGTCTTTGATACGACGGTGGCGCACGAGGGTATGGAGGCGGTGAAGGATCAGCTCTGGAACCCCTTGGCACACCTGGTGAGCGGCGGTCGCTTGCAGGGTGAGGCGCTCACTTTCGAAGGCTGTTCGGAGGGCGTCTATGCCGATACCGATTACCGTGCCTGGAACTTCCGCACTGCACGCAAGGCCAAACGTCACCATTTCCAAATCACGCTCCATATCGATCAGCAGGAAGATGCAGCGGTGTGGGAGCGGGGACTGGCGGCTACGGAGGCTGCCGTGCGCCTGGAGAAGGACCGGAAAGCGTCGGTGGCTTGGTGGCAACAATTCTGGCAACGTAGTTGCATTGAGGCAGAGGGCGACTTTGCCGAAGTGTCTCGTAACTATACTCTCTTCCGCTATATGCTCGGTTGCAACGCCTATGGCAAGGAACCGACCAAGTTCAACGGCGGTCTCTTTACCTTTGATCCGAAGTTTGTCACTACGCCCGTGGACTTTACGCCCGACTATCGCAACTGGGGCGGCGGCACGATGACGGCGCAGAATCAGCGACTGGTTTACTGGCCGATGCTGAAGAGCGGCGACTTCGACTTGATGCCTTCGCAACTGCAGTTCTACCTGCGGATGTTGCCCAATGCCGAGTGCCGTTCGCGCTTCTACTGGGGACATGCGGGCGGCTGCTTCTCGGAGCAGATTGAACAGTTCGGCCTGCCCAACTTTGTGGAGTATGGCTTGAAACGTCCGGAGTGGTTCGACAAGGGTATGGAGTATAATGCCTGGCTGGAGTACGAGTGGGACACGGTGCTGGAGTTCTGTCAGATGGCCCTCGACCGTGCTCGCTATGCGAATGCTTCGTACGAGGAGTATCAGCCGCTCATTGAGAGTGCACTGACCTTCTTCGATGAGCATTATCAATACTTGGCGTCGCGCCGCGGGGCCAAACGATTGACGGCGGAAGGCAAGTTGATTCTCTTCCCCGGCTCGGGCTGTGAAACCTATAAGATGGCGTTGAATGCGGCCTCTACGGTGGCGGCGTTGCAGACGGTGCTGAAGAGTTACATCGCGGTGAAAGAGGAGCGGGGCGATACGGCTACCTATGCTTGGAAGCAGTTGCTGAACCGCATCCCGGCACTTCCGCTGCGCACCCTTGACGGCAAGGAGATGATTGCTCCGGCGGTGAGCTGGGAGCGCATCAACAATGTGGAGTCGCCGCAGCTCTATCCGGTCTTCCCTTGGCGCATCTACCGCGCGGGCATGTCCGACAAGGACTCGTTGCAGGTGGCGCTGAATACTTACCAGTCCGACCCCGACGCCCTGAAGTTCCGCTCTTCGAAAGGATGGAAGCAGGACAATATCTGGGCGGCTTGTCTGGGGCTGACGGATGAGGCTGTACGCTTGAACAAAGAGAAACTGGCCAACGGTCCGCACCGCTTCCCGGCTTTCTGGGGCCCCGGATTCGACTGGACGCCCGATCACAACTGGGGAGGCAGCGGTATGATTGGTTTGCAGGAGATGTTGCTGCAGGCTGAGGGTGATGAGATTCACCTCTTCCCCGCCTGGCCTTCCACCGAGAATGTGCATTTCAAACTTCATGCACCGGAAAATACGGTGGTGGAAGCTACGTTGCAACAAGGCAAGCTGACGCAACTGATCGTGACCCCCGCGTCACGTCGGGCACAGGTGGTGCTCCCGGATTGGGTGGTCAACAAGGAAATATTAACTTCTAAATAACAATACGATGAAAAAAAGTAGTATCATGTGGTTGCTCCTCATGCTCCCCCTTTTCGGCTGGGCGCAGGAGTACAAGCAACAGGAAATCTCTGTCGCCGGCTTCTTCCCCGTGGAGAACAGCGGTCGTCAGGTGTTTGATTTCAACGCGGGATGGCGTTTCCATCGCGGTGAAGTGGCGGGTGCTGATGCACTGAACTTCGATGATACCGCCTGGGAGGTGGTATCCACTCCGCACAGCGTACAGTTGGAGCCGGCAGAAGCCAGCGGCTGTCGCAACTACCAGGGAGTAGCCTGGTATCGCAAGCACTTTGTGGTGCCTGCTTCCACGAAGGGACAAGAGGTGTTGATTCACTTCGAGGCCATCATGGGCAAACAGAAATTCTATTTAAACGGTCAGCTGGTGAAGGAGCACCTGGGCGGTTATCTGCCTGTGACGCTCTCGCTCAACCAAGCCGGCATTCAGGCGGGCGATACCTGCGTGGTGGCGGTGATGACCGACAACAGTGATGATAAGACATATCCTCCCGGCAAGACGCAGTTCACGCTCGACTTTGCCTACCACGGTGGTATCTATCGCGATGTATGGTTGATTGCCAAGTCGCCCGTGGCCATTACCGATGCCATTGAGGCTGGGGAAGTGGCTGGCGGTGGACTCTTCGTGCACTTTGACAAGATTTCGGAGAAGAGTGCCGAGGTCTATGTGAACACCGAACTGGAGAACAGTGGCAAGCAGTCGAAGACGGTGGCTTTGGAGACACTCCTGAAAGATGCCAACGGTGTCGTGGTGCGCAAAGGTACGGAAACAGTGACCCTGAAGGCCGGCGAGCGCAAGACGGTGAAGCAACTCTTCACGGTGAAGACGCCCCACCTCTGGTCGCCCGATGATCCTTACCTCTATCGGGTAGAGTCGCGCGTGAAGTCGGGCAAGCAGTCGCTCGACGGAGGTGCCACCCGCATTGGTATTCGTCTCTGTGAGTTCAAAGGCGAGCAAGGCTTCTGGTTGAACGGCAAGCCCTTCGGCACGCAGCTGGTGGGTGCCAACCGTCACCAGGACTTTGCCTACGTGGGCAATGCCCTTCCCAATTCGCAGCAGTGGCGCGATGCCAAACGTTTGCGCGATGCCGGTTGCCGCATCATCCGTGTGGCCCACTATCCGCAGGACCCTTCCTTCATGGATGCCTGTGACGAGCTGGGTCTCTTTGTGATTGTCGCTACGCCGGGCTGGCAGTTCTGGAACAAAGATCCGAAGTTTGCCGAGCGCGTGCATGAGAATACCCGCAATATCATCCGTCGCGACCGTAACCACCCGTCGGTGCTGATGTGGGAGCCCATCCTGAACGAGACGCGCTTCCCCGAGAACTTCGCGCTGGAGGCTCTGCAGATTACCAAGGATGAGTATCCTTATCCGGGTCGCCCTGTGGCGGCTGCCGATATGCACTCGGCCGGAGTGAAGGAGAACTACGATGTGGTCTACGGTTGGCCGGGCGATGACGAGAAGGCGGATGCGCCGCAACAGTGCATCTTTACGCGTGAGTTTGGTGAGTATGTCGACGACTGGTACGCACACAACAACCTGAACCGTGCTTCCCGCAGTTGGGGCGAGCGTCCGATGAAGGTGCAGGCGCTCTCGTTGGCAAGCACTTACGACGGTCTCTATCGCACCACGGGCAAGTTCATCGGCGGTTGCCAGTGGCACCCCTTCGACCATCAACGTGGTTATCACCCCGATCCCTATTGGGGCGGTATCTTCGATGCTTTCCGTCAGCCGAAGTATGCTTACTATATGTTCCGCAGTCAGACGGCTGCCGACTTGCACCATCCGTTGGCGGAGTGCGGACCGATGGTCTATATCCTGAATGAGATGACTCAGTTCTCCGACAAGGACGTGGTGGTGTTCAGCAACTGCGACTCGGTGCGTCTCTCCATCTACGACGGTGAGAAGAGCTGGACGAAGCCGGTGGTTCACCGCGAGGGCGGTATGCCGAATGCACCGGTGGTGTTCGAGGATGTATGGGACTTCTGGGAGGCTCGTGAGTATAGCTATACGCAGAAGAACTGGCAGAAGGTGAACATGGTGGCCGAGGGTATCATCAACGGTCAGGTGGTTTGCTCTGAGCGTAAGATGCCGTCGCGTCGTTCCACCAAGTTGCGTCTCTACATCGACTGGCAGAACAAGCCGCTCGTGGCCAACGGTTCCGACTTTATCGTGGTGGTGGCCGAAGTGACCGACGACAGCGGTAATGTCCGTCGTCTGGCCAAAGAGGAGGTGACCTTCTCGGTGGAGGGCGAAGGCGAGATTATCGGTGACGCTGCCATCCGTGCCAATCCGCGTCCGGTGGAGTGGGGCTCGGCACCCGTGCTGATTCGCTCTACCCGCAAGGCAGGTAAGATTACGGTGAAGGCGCACGTGGCCTTCGAGGGTACACATGCTCCCACAGCCACGGAGATCTCTTTCGAGAGTGTGCCGGCTGAGCTTCCTTTCTGCTATCTCGATGAGAACAAAGCTGCGTTGCGCCCTACTGCTGCCAAGGCGGGTCAGGCCAACCAGATGAGTGAGGAGGAGCGCCGCCGTGTATTGGAAGAGGTGGACATCCAGCAAAAGGAGTTCGGCATCCAATAAACCTTTGGCGGTTTCATCCGTCTAAAGACAGACATCAACCCGAATAAACAGAAACAAAATACAATAGAAAACAAATGAAGAAAGTAGCAAGTATGATGATGTTGGCGGCTCTCACCCTTCCGGTGGCCGCTCAATATCCTACCATCCCCGACTCGGTGAAGGCACGCGGCGCGCGCCAGGAGGCCGAGTATGAGCGCCTCTCCGATTTGGCTTGGGAGAAGGCATTGCCGATTGTGCAGAAAGAGGAGGCCGAGAACGGTCGCCCGTATCGTCCCTGGGCTTCGAAGCCGGAGGATTTGATCAAGAGTAACCTGCCTGCCTTTCCGGGTGCAGAGGGCGGTGGCGCCTACACCCCCGGTGGTCGTGGCGGTAAAGTGATTGTGGTTACCACCTTGGCCGACCGCGGTCCGGGTAGTTTCCGTGAGGCGTGCGAGACGGGTGGTGCCCGTATCATCGTCTTTAATGTAGCCGGTATCATCCGTCTGGAGTCGCCCATCAGCGTGCGTGCTCCTTACGTAACGATTGCCGGACAGACCGCTCCGGGCGATGGCGTCTGCATCACCGGTGCCACATTCCAGATTGATACCCACGATGTCATCATCCGTCACATGCGTTTCCGCCGTGGTGCGCAGGATGTGGCTTTCCGCGACGATGCCGTAGGTGGCAATGCGGTGGGTAACATCATCATCGACCACGTCTCTGCTTGCTGGGGATTGGATGAGAATATGTCCATCTATCGTCACGTCTACAACCGCAATCCGGAGACGGGCAAGGGCGAGAAGTTGCCGACGGTGAACATCACCATTCAGAACTCTATCTTCTCGGAGGGACTCGACCTTTACAACCATGCCTTCGGTGCCACCATCGGTGGTCACAACAGTTTGTTTGCGCGCAACCTCTTCGCTTCGAACATTGCCCGCAACTGCTCTATCGGTATGGATGAGGACTTCAACTTTGTGAATAATGTCACTTACAACTGGTGGAACCGTTCGGTGGATGGCGGCGACCATACCAGTCGTTTGAACATCATTAATAACAACTTCAAACCGGGACCGATTACGGAGACCAACAAGGAGGATGCTCCCGTGCGTTACCGTATCGTCAAACTGGAGTCGGGCCGTGCCAAAGAGCATCAGAACCAGTTTGGGAAGGCTTATGTCATTGGTAATAAGGTGTGGGGTAACGACGCTGTTACGGCCGACAACTGGGCAGGTGGTGTGCAGATTGGCAACCTCGGTGGCTTGGGCGACCGCACCGACGAGATTCGTTCGACGGTGCCTTTCCCGATGCCGTTGGCTACCATCATGCCGACAGATTAGGCGTATGAGTTCGTGCTCAACAATGCGGGCGCTTCTTTCCCGAAACGTGACGCGGTGGATGCACGTGTGGTGAAGACGGTGCGCACCGGCAAGGCTATCTACGTGAAGAATGCCGATCAGTTTACCCATTCTACCCCCTACGTGAAACGTCGTTTGCCGGATGATTCTTATAAATATGGTATCATCACCGACCCGCGTCAGGTGGGTGGCCTGCCCGAGTACAAAGGCAAGGCTTGGAAAGACTCTGACGGCGACGGTATGCCGGATGCTTGGGAGAAGAAATATGGTCTCGACCCGAACGATCCGAGCGATGCGGTGAAGGATTGCAACGGCGATGGCTACACCAACATCGAGAAGTTTATCAACGGTATCGACCCCACTCAGAAGGTGGATTGGACCGACAAGAAGAATAATCACGATACTTTGGCTCAACGTAAACGTTTGTTCTAATGAATCAACTCAGTAAAATGATACTGACCCTCTTATGGGTCGGCTCCGGTTGCGCTCCTTTGTGGGCGCAATCGTTCCCGCTGACCACCAAAGGGGACCAGGTGGAATATCAACAGGACGCAAAGGGAAACCGGATGCTCGATTTCTCTTTTTGCGGCTATCATCATTCGGAGGTGGATCTTCCGAATGTGCCGGTGGCGGTCTATGTATCGCCTGTCGACGGCGACAATAGCGAGCGCATTCAGCGTGCCATCGACTATGTCTCTTCGCTCAAACCCGACGCCAACGGTTTCCGCGGCGCGGTGCTGCTCACCAAAGGCTTGTACCGACTGAATAAGGGCTTACACATTACGGCTTCCGGCGTGGTGTTGCGGGGTGCCGACAAGAAGGAGACGGTGCTCGTGAAACAGGGGTACGACCGTGGCGCGGTGGTGTTTATCGAGGGTAAGAACGATTTGCAAATCACGGATACACTGGCTGTGCAGAGCAGCTATGTGCCTCTGAACGCACAGACCTTGCAGGTGGCTTCCGCTTCCAAGTTGAAGCAGGGCACCCGCGTGCTGGTTTATCGTCCTTCGGAAACTCCCTGGATTGCTTCGTTGCATTGCGACACCTTCGGTGGTGGCATCAGTGCTTTGGGCTGGAAGAAGGGGGATATCGACCTCTATTGGGATCGTACCCTGACGGCTGTCGATGGCTCGCAGATCACTTTGGATGCTCCGCTCTCTATGGCGCTCGATGCGCAGGAGGCTGCTTCGAAAGTGTTGCTCTATCGTTGGCAGGGCCGCATCAGTGAGTGTGGTGTGGAGAACCTGACGATGATTTCTGATTACGATGTGCGCTATCCGAAGGATGAGAATCATGCTTGGACGGGTGTCTCTATTGATGCGGCCGAGAACTGCTGGGTGCGCAACCTTGCTTTCCAACAGTTTGCCGGTAGTGCGGTGATTGTGCAGCACGGTGCCTCGCAGGTGACGGTGGAGGATTGTATCTCTACGAAGCCGGTCTCTGAACTGGGTGGCTTGCGTCGTCGCACCTTCTTCACGTTGGGTCAGGAAACTTTGTTCCAGCGTTGCTACTCGGAGCAGGGTATTCACGACTTTGCCGCAGGTACGGCGGCTGCCGGACCGAATGCGTTTGTGCAGTGTGAGGCGAAGGAGTCGCTGGGCTACAGTGGTTCCATCGGTTCCTGGGCCACGGGCTTGCTCTTCGATATCGTCAATGTCGATGGCAACGACCTGGTCTTTGCCAACTTGGGTCAGGAGAAGAACGGTGCCGGTTGGAACACCGCCAACTCGCTCTTCTGGCAATGTACCGCTTCTGAAATCAAATGTTACTCTCCCTCGGCCGAGGTGCACAACTATGCGTCCGGCTGCTGGGCTCAATTCTCGGGCGACGGCTTGTGGAGCCAATCCAACAACCACGTCAACCCGCGCAGCTTCTTCCATGCACAGCTCACCGCGCGTCTCGGCACCGATGTCAGTGCCCGCACGCGTGTCCTCCCCCGTAACACCACTGCCAGCAGCAGTCCCTCGGTGGAGCAGGCGATGCTCTTGGCCAAACAGGCTTATGAGCCGTTGCTGACGCTGGAGAAGTGGATCAATCAGGCGGTCTTCCCGGCTTCGGTGGCTACCACCAATGTGAAATCCATAGATAAGGTGAAGTTCGCTGCTTCCACGCAGGCGGAGGCGCCGAAACGTAAGTTCGGCATCTCCAACGGTTGGATGGTGGCCGATGAGGCTTTGCTGGTGGGCGAGCGTGCCACCATTCGCTGGTGGAACGGTAGCGTGAAGTATAACTACCTGCCTACTGCCACCGACCACCTGACGCGCTTCGTGCCGGATATGGAGGGTACGGGTTTGACCGACCGTGTCGACTCGGTGGTGACGCACATGAAGCAGAACCATGCCTTGGTGCTCGATCATAACTACGGACTCTGGTACGACCGTCGCCGCGACGATCATGAGCGTATCCGTCGTCACGATGGGGATGTATGGGCGCCGTTCTATGAGCAGCCTTTCGCACGCAGTGGCGAGGGTACTGCTTGGGAGGGCTTGAGCAAATATGATTTGAATCGCCCGAACACTTGGTACTGGGGTCGTCTGGAGGAGTTCGCCGACAAGGCGGAACGTGAGGGCTTGTTGCTCTTCCATCAGAACTACTTCCAGCATAACATCATTGAGGCCGGTGCCCACTGGGTGGATTGCCCTTGGCGCAGTGCCAACAATATCAATCAGACCGACTTCCCCGAGCCGGTGAACTTTGCCGGAGATAAGCGCGTCTTCGTGGCGGACATGTTCTATGATGTCGACCATGTGGTGCGTCGCGAGCTCCATCGCCAGTACATCTACCAGTGCCTCGACAACTTCGCGGAGCATGGCAACGTGGTGCAACTCATCAGCGAGGAGTACACCGGTCCGCTCCACTTCGTGCAGTTCTGGCTGGATTGCATTGCCGACTGGGAACAGAAGACGGGCAAGCATCCGTTGATTGCCTTGAGCACTACGAAGGATGTACAGGATTCCATTCTGAATGATGCCCGTCGTGCTGCGGTGGTGGATATCATCGACATTCGCTACTGGCACTACAAGAACGATGGCTCTATCTATGCGCCGGAGGGCGGTAAGAACCTTGCCCCCCGTCAGCACGCCCGTAAGATGAAGGTGGGCAAGATGGGCTATAAGGAGGTCTACAAGGCGGTGAGCGAGTATCGTCAGCGCTACCCGGAGAAGGCGGTGACCTTCTACAGTCAGAACTATCCCGACTATGGTTGGGCGGTCTTGATGGGCGGTGGCTCTTGTGCTGTACTGAACATCACGGATGAGGCTTTCCTGAAGGCGGTGCCGAAGATGCAGCCCAAATGGGATGCCGAGGGCTTCCAGATGTTGCAGAGCAAGGAGGGTGCGGTCATCTATGCTGAGAAGTCGGCTACGGTGGTTCCGCAGTTGCCCGAGGGCTCGTACGCACTTCGTTACATCGACCCGAAGAGCGGTCGTGTCACTTTGCTGGAGAAGAAACTGAAGGTGACCGACACTTATCAGCTCCCTGTAGGACGTACCGGTGCCTACTGGTTGCAGCGCTTGTAAGCGGTTGAACTGAACAATTTGTTGATTAAATAAGAACTTGGTCCCGTTGCTCGTGAGGGTGGCGGGACCTTTTCTTTTTGCCCTCGGGTTGCATGCTGACATCGTTCTTTGCTTACAATTTGAAACTGAACCTTCCAAACCGCTCTCTTGATTTTGGACTAATCAAGGAAAATTACCTTGCAAAATAGTCTGAATATTCGTTATTTAATATCATTTTGTCGAGGATCGAACTTTACAACCTGTTACGTAATTTCATGTATATTTAATATACATCTTATCGTCTTTTCTACTCTATTGAAACTCTGATGATTAGCTTGCAGACCGCATGGATAGGCGCTTTGATGCAATTGACTATTTTGAAGAAATAACAAGAATAATATGAAAAATGTTTTTAAGGAATAGGAATTTTTCCTAGATTTGTCCCGCTTAAAGACAAACGAAATTAATCTTATTAACATTTATCTGTTAGCCCAAAAATGAAAAGTAATTTAACTGACGCCCTGCATAAGGGCGCGTGGGGTCGTGCGTTCCGCTCAACCCCTGTTATGTTGGGTCTGTCGGCAGCTGTTTGCCTCTCATTCCCGATGCAATCATTTGCGGCGAATCATTCCTTGCCTCTGGCTCAGAATGTGCAGCAAAAGACAGTAAAAGGTACGGTTCTCGATGAGAACGGTGAGCCGATGATTGGTGTTTCGGTGGTGGCCAAAGGTACAACCAACGGAACGGTGACCGATTTCGATGGTAACTTCTCGCTCCCGATGGGTGGTGCCAAACAAATCGAGGTCTCTTACATCGGTTACAAAACGCAACTCTTGACCGCTACAGCCGGTGAGATGGTAGTGAAATTGCAGCCGGATAACAAACTGCTCGACGAGGTGGTGGTTATCGGTTACGGTGCCGTGAAGAAACGCGACTTGACCGGTGCGGTGGTTTCTGTGAAGAGCGATGACATCACGTTGAACCCGGGTGCCAACCCGATGCAGGCTTTGCAGGGTAAAGTGGCAGGTTTGGACATCACGCGTGAGTCGGGCCAGGCAGGTTCCAGCGTGAAGATGCAGTTGCGTGGTACTCGTTCGTTTACAGCCAGCGGTGATCCTACTTTCATCATCGACGGTATGCCGGGCGACTATGCTACTTTGAACCCGAACGATATCGAATCTATCGAGGTGTTGAAAGATGCCTCTTCTACCGCCATCTACGGTGCTTCCGGTGCCAACGGTGTGATCATCATCACCACCAAGAACGGTAAGGCGGGTAAAATCAATGTCGACTTCAATGCTTATCTCGGCGTGAACGGATGGTCACAGACTCCGACCATGCGTAGCGGCGATTCTTACATCAATACCATTATCGAAGCGCAGAAGGCGGCCGGTAACACGGGCGACGACGCTACGTTGGTGAACAATGCCTTGGGTGAGGGCGCTTATGCGTTGCATCAGCAGGGTCAGTACATCGACTGGGCGGACGAGCTGTTGCAGACCGGTGTGACGCAGAACTATAGTGTTTCTGTATCCGGTGGTACTGAGAAGACCAAAGCTTACTTCTCTTTGAACTTCACTGATGAGAACGGTCAGTATAAGACGGATGAGTATAAGGTGTACTCTTCGAATATGCGTATCGACCACAAGGTGAGAGATTGGATGACTTTGGGCGTGAATGCGCAGATGTCGTATGTATATCAGAACAAGGCGTACGCTCGTTTGGACAATGCTTTGACCAGCAATCCGATGGGTAGTGTGTATGATGAGGATGGTAACATGAATGTCTATCCTTCTCCTTATGACAGTCAGGTGAACTTGCTGCTGAACAACAAGGACAACTACCGTGCGCTGAATCAGAACTATAAACTCTACTTCAACCCTTACTTGGAGTTGAAACCGTTGAAAGGCTTGACGTTCCAGTCGCGCATCGGTGCAACACTGGGTTACTCTCGCAGCAACGCCTTCGTGGGTATCGGTTCTTACCAGTATTATGCCAACGGTGGTTCGGGTAATGAGACCAACACCAACGTTTATGCACAGATTACGCAGAGCCGTACGTACAACTATAAATGGGAGAACATCTTGACTTACAACTTCAAGGTGGCCAGCGATCACGACTTTACGGTGACCGGCGTAACTTCTTGGAACCACAACCAGACCGATAAGACGGTGCAGAAAGAGACTAACATCTCTGACAATGCTTTCTTGTGGCACAACATGGGTGTGAACTCCAACTACTTCACCGGCTCTTCTTCTTACTCAATGTCGAAAGGCTTCGGTTTGATCGGTCGTATCAACTACTCTTACAAAGGTAAATACCTTGCTTCGGTATCTGCTCGTCACGACGGTTCTTCTCGCTTGTCGAAGGACAATCGCTGGGATACTTTCCCCGCTGTCTCTTTGGGTTGGAGAATCACCGACGAGAAGTTCATGGAGAAGACCAGCAACTGGTTGAACAACCTGAAGCTCCGTTTGGGTTGGGGTGTCACCGGTACGGCTTCCATCGATCCGTACTCTACCACTTCTAACCTGGAGTACTCTACGTTGGCCTTCAGCGGTTACACGCAGGATGTTTATCGTTTCTCTGAGAACTACACCAACAAGGATTTGGGTTGGGAGAAATCTTACAACACCAACATCGGTGTGGATGCCAGCTTCTTGAACGGTCGCATCGACGTTACGGCCGATTACTATATGACCACCACCAAGGGTGTCATCTGGTCACGTCAGATTCCGGTCATCAACGGTGCTTACAACTCTTCTACCGCTTACACGATGAAGATGAACATCTGTGAGACGAAGAACCGCGGTATCGAGTTCGCTGTCAATACGCGCAACATCGACAAACGCAACTTCAAATGGAACTCTAGCATCACTTTCAACTATAACAAGGAGAAGATTGTCTCTTTGACCGACGGTGTCTCTAACAACATCGCCAACGGTGACTATGCCCTCTCTATCGGTGAGGCGGTCAACTCTTACTACCACTACAAAATCGACGGTGTATGGCAGAAGGGTGAAGAGGCTGATGCTGCGGTATTCGGTAAAGAGCCGGGTGATTTGAAAATCAATGTGCCGGGCTTGTACAAGGAGTCGGACGGTACTTTCTATAAACTGAACGACAACGGTGAGAAGGTGTACTACACGGCTGAGAAGCAGTATGCGTACAGCGATGCGGATTACCAGATCTTGGGTCACAACTCGCCCGACTGGACGCTCGGTTTCCAGAATAGCTTTACTTATAAAGATTTCGACTTGACGGTGTTCACTTACTTCCGTTGGGGACAGATGATTAAATATAGCATGTTGGGCTCTTATGACCCGACCGGTAAGAAGAACTTCCCGACTTACTTCAACTACTGGACGGAGGATAATCCTTCAAACGACTTCCCGGCCATCAACGCCAACCGTAGCTTGGATTCTTACACCGGTTACTATGCGTTGCAGTATGTGGATGGTTCTTTCGTGAAGATCAAAAACATCACGTTGGGCTATACCTTGCCGAAGAGTCTGTTGCAGAAGGCGGCCATCAACAAGTGCCGTTTCTATGCTACCATCACCAACCCCTTCGTCTTCGCGAAGAGCAGTCTGTTGAAGGATTACGATCCTGAGATGAACGGTAGCTTGAACTACCCGTTGACCAAACAGATGGTGTTCGGTGTGAATTTGTCCTTCTAAGTTGAGAACTAAAATATAGAGATTACGAATATGAAAAGAAATACATTGAAAAAGGCGGCGCTCCTCTGTGGCGCCACCTTGATGCTGGGTGCCTGCGGCTTGGATGAGTATAATCCGAGCGCGGGAACCGGCGGCGACCAGATGAAACAGTTCACTTACTGGTCGGGCATGGAGACTTACTGCTACGAACCGCTCTACGGTCAGCTGTTCTCTGCCATCGACTATTTTGCCGTGTCTGAGGCGGGTACCGACCTCTGGATTTCTGCCAACAACATGACTTGGGCTGCGGAGATCTTCTATTATGAGGGTCTGACCACCAACACGGCGTACACCAACCAGCTCTTTACGCAGGCTTACTCGCAGATCAACTCTTGTAACACGGTGATTGAGGGTGCTGCAGATGTGCAGGACGGTGATGCTGATGCGGTGAATGTGCTGAAGGGTGAGGCGCTCTGCTTGCGTGCTTACTACTATTATCTGTTGGTGAGCAACTATGGCGAGGTGACTTTGATGACCTCTTCTTCACAGAATGGTGCCGATATGCGTCCGAAGCGTAACAGCTATGAGGAGTTGTATGGTCAGATGGTGGCCGACTTGAAAGAGGCGGCTGAGTTGCTGCACACGACTCCTTACAACGGCGACTATGCACGTGTAACGAAGAAGACGGCGCTCGGCTTGTTGGCGCGTGTCTATGCACAGGGTGCCGGTGTGAACATGACGGAGGATGGCGTGAGCTACTGGCAGCGTGCCAAGGAGGTGGCTGAGGATTTGATTGCCAACGCTTCTACCTACGGTGCTGCGCTCTATGACGATGTGTCGGATGTATGGGCTTCTGCCAACAACAAGAGCAACAAAGAGGCGCTCTTCGTGGCTGCCGGTCCTACGGATGCTACGGCGCAGAACTATAAGCAGAGCAACATCTTTGCTTATTTGTTCCCGAGTCCTTATAAATTGAATGATGTTTATAAGATGAAGGATGCGTCTAACTATTTCTTGGGTAAGGTCAACCAGAACGTGTTTGCTCCGTCTAAATATTTGATCGACTTGTTCGATGCGAAGAACGATAAGCGTTGGGAGAATACCTTTATGTGTGCTTATGGTAACTATTCCGGTGTTCAGCCGGGTTGGCAGGCATATACCAATAAGAACTCTATCTGCGATTTGACTGAGGCTATTTGTACGAAGTATGGCATCGACCAGAAACATGTGGGTAAACGTATCTATCCGTATGCTGACTATGGCTATGTTACCGGTGGCGCGTTCAACCAGTACCCGGCTTCTATGTGGGCGAAGGGTAACGACCACAGCGGTAGCGTGTCTAACTTGGTAGATCCGAAGAATATCTACGTGATTGATTACCCGGTAACTCCGGATGATGACCGTTTCGTGATTTATCTCTCTAAGGAGAAACTCTCTGCAGCCGAGAAGGCGGAGTATGCTTGTGTCACCATCAACATCGACGATTTGTTCGATGAGGAGGGCAAGTATGTGGAGAACTCTTTCGACGGTACCAACACTTATAAGATTTATCCGGGCTTGGTGAAATCTAACTGGAACTACAACGGTGTCTTCACCAGAGACTTGCAGCGTAAGACGGCCGACGTGTTTATCATGCGTATGGCGGAGGTCTACTTGATTGCAGCCGAGGCGAATGCCATGTTGGGTAACACCACGAAAGCGGCTGAGTACTTGAACCCGTTGCGTAAGCGTGCATGTCGCGACGCTGCTACGTTCGATGCAACCATGAAGTTGACGACTGCCGATGAGCAGGCGGTACTCGATGAGTTCGCTCGTGAGTTGGTAGGTGAGTTCGGTCGTTGGGCGGTATTGAAACGTCACGGTTTCGAGAAGTTCAAGAGCCAGTTGCAGAAGGGTAACCCGCGTGCCGCAAAGACTTTCTCAGAGAAGAATATGTTGCGTCCTATCTCATACACATTCTTGAATCAGATTGAGAACGCGGATGAGTATGGCACAAACGGCTACTAATCTAAGACACAAGAACTAAATATTTCTATAGTGCAAAGGGCGCCTCCTTGTGGGGCGCCCTTTTTGTTCGTTTTTGTTACCTTTTTCGTGAAAAATGGTGTATTTAATGATTATTAACTATTAGGGGGGGGGTAAATGTGAAAAGATTCATACCTTTGTGAAAATCGTAAAAAGTAGGACTAAATATGTCTCTTTTTTACTCGTAAACTTTAAATGAATAATACATAAACAGTTAGCACATGAAAAATTTAGTATTAGCTTCCGCTGCCGTTCTGGCAATGGTATTGGGCGCATGCTCCAGCGGAAAAAACACGGCGAAAACGGACTATCAGTATCAACAGTGGCTCGCTCAGCAGCAATATCAACAGCAGTATCAGCAGCCGCAACAGTATCAACAACCGCAGGCTCAGGTGCAACAGGCGGCTCAGGCAGAGCAACAAGCTGTGAAGAAGCGTGTGCTTCGTGAGGATGAGGCTTGCACATTGCTGGCTCAAGATCCGAATACTTCAAATCTTCGTCAGGTGGGTATGGCTACGGGGTATAATGAGAACTCTGTACTGAATCTGGCTATAATGAATGCGCAGGAACGTTTGGTGACTCTCTTGAAGGCGAGCTTTGAATCGGTGACTGAGAAGTATGAGTTGACTGCCGGCACAAATGTGGAGACAACGTCTTCTGAACTTCTCCAGTCGCTTACTTCTCGCTATGCTTCGGCGGTTGTTAAAAATTGTCGGGTGATAAAGACATCCACTTATGATTTGCCCAATGGAAAGGTGCAGATTTATGTTTGTATCGAGAGTGGTGATACAAGAGATGAGGTAAGTACCGGGGTGACTGACGTGTTGTCTGAAAACGGCATCAAGTCTATCATGGCTCATAGAGATCAATTCAAAAAAGAGGTTGATGAGAAGTTGAAAAGTCAGGTGGTGGCCCCGACGGTTGAATAAACATCTTAAATCGAAATAACGATGAAACTACATACATTTTTGTTCGTGGCTTTCATGGCCATGGCGTCGGCGGGCGCGTTTGCGCAGAGAAGTTCTACGTCCATCCCTCCCAGGTGGATGCATAAATTGCCCAAAGCGACCAACAATACTTTCCGTTATGAACAGGCTTCTGCTGAAGCTAAAAGTCCTGAACTGGCTCGTCAGACGTGCTTGAGCCATCTCCTTTCAAACTCGGGGATGAGCCGCGGGGTTGTGGTCGTTTCGGAGTCGAATCTGAACAAGCAATTTAAGCAGTATTGGGTGAACGGACATCTGACGGAAAAAGAGGATATCACGGTGAACACCAATACCAATTTGAAGGGGAGTAAGCAAATGATTTATGTAAATAAGGTGGCGGAGTATTGGAAGGTTCGTCATGGACAATACACACTGACTACGCTTTATGCCAAATCGGAACTGGGGCGTGCACCGCTGTTCGATAACGTGGAACTGACCGACAAGTATGGGGCTAGGGGCTTTATTCGCTCTTTGATTGTCCCGGGATGGGGCCAGCTCTATAAAGGTAGCACGGTGAAGGGCTCCTTGATTTTGGGTGGCACTGCTGTATTGGCGGGTGGTATCATATTCACTGAATCAATGCGCTCGGACTATGCCAACAAGATTACGCGTACGCATGATGCTGCGGCCATCAAATCGTACACTTCCAAGTGTGATAATTGGCGTGCGGCACGTAATATCACCATCGGTGCTGCCGGTGCTTTGTATATCTACAACTTGATTGATGCCATTGTGGCTCCCGGTGCTCAGCGTGTGGTGGTTCATAACTATGGCAGGAGGGGTGGCAACTTTGCAGTGCTTCCCACTCCGACGGAGAACGGTGCGGCTCTCTCGGCGCAGATTAACTTTTAACCTTGAAATCAAATGATAAAATGAAAATGATATGAGAGTATTGAAATTTTTGTTTGCTGTAATGTCAGCGGTGCTGATATGCAGCTGTAGTGAGGATGAAGTCTCTAGCTTCGGTAATATTACCGGACTTGTGACGGATGCTAGTACGGGTGAGCCGATTACCAATGCGGTGATATCGCTTTCTCCTACCAATCTTTCTGCTCAAGCGGATGCTTCCGGCTCCTTTGGCTTCTATAATCTGGATCCGGGAAGCTATACCGTGCAGGTGAAGGCTACCGGTTATTCAACGACTACCACGCAGGTGACTGTGGTGGTGGGCTCTACTTCTAAGTGTGATGTGAAGTTGACTTCAACTTCTCAGCAGTCTTCTATTGCACTGAGTGCTTCTACGGTTACTTTTGATAAGGGGGTCAGTGAACTTACCTTTACGATTAGTAATACGGCTAGCTCCGGCTCGGTGTCTTGGTCAATCTCCGGCATAACGGTGGATTGGTTGACGGTGCTGCCTCGTACCGGTACCGTGGCACACGGCGCTTCTTCAACGGTGAAGTTGACCATCGATCGGACGAAGATTAGTAATACTGCCAGCTCTGTGAATACAAGCTTTATCGTGGAAGGCTCTAGCTTCTCTCAGGCGGTTAATGTGGTGGTGAATAATGTTACGACTAGTGGTAACTCGGGAACTGGTACGAGTGGTGGTAGCGGAACTACGACGGGTAGTGATACTTCTTCTGCAAAGATCACGAGTCTTAACTCAGATATTAAGGCTGAGATTATAAGCTGTAAACGCAATGATGATGTCGTAACACTTGATTTTAGACTTACTAATAATGGGTCAAAAAGTTATAGTGCATATTTTAACCAAGTTGATGGCAAGAAAACGGTTATCTGGACGGATGATAATCAGCAATATTACGAATGGACACTTAATTTTAATGGGACAACATCTAAATATGATGTGAACACTACAATCCCTGAATCTGCTCCGTGCAATGGCTATGTGAAGATTAGCGGTGTAAGTTCCAGCGCCAAGATTCTTAATGTAAGTATCTATGTTAATGGAAATTTTGATAGTAATAATTTGAAATTCTTGAACGTACCAATCAATTAATTTTAGTTAGTCAAATAAACTCAATTTAAGGATGCCATCATGCGATGGTATCCTTAAATGTATAAAGAATGAAGCTTCGAAGTATCCTAATCAGTCTACTGATA
>CAYSOW010000003.1:27964-46198 GCA_964432715.1 uncultured Bacteroides sp. | reverse complement strand
GCCGACTTATTGGGTTGGATTTTATGAAAATAACTCCGTTTATTGCCTTGGATTTTATGAAAACATTAGTAACTTTGCCCTCAAATCGACTAATACTGAAAAAATGACTTACTTCAAACGACATATCGACCAGCAGCTTCTTGAATGGAAAAACGATTCAAGACGAAAGCCATTACTTGTGCGGGGAGCCCGACAAGTAGGAAAATCCACAGCCATACGAGAGCTTGGAAAGACCTTCAAGCATTTTGTGGAAGTCAATCTCGAAAAGCAACCCTCACTTTTGCAGTTATTCACCGAAGACATCAACGTGAAACGCACCTGCGAAAAGTTGAGCGGCACGGTAGGCATCCCCATTGTGCCCGGAGACACCCTGCTCTTCATTGACGAGATTCAAGTCTCCAAGGAAGCCATCATGGCACTGCGCTACTTCAAGGAGGACTATCCGGAGTTGCACGTGATAGCAGCCGGCTCATTGCTGGAGTTCACGCTTGAAGAGTTGCCATCGTTCGGTGTAGGACGAATTCGGTCACTCTATCTTTACCCATTTTCTTTCGATGAATTTCTGCTGGCACAAGGACTGGACATCACAGTCCGCTTCAAGCAGGAAGCCACCGGAAACGACCCTCTACCCCTGAAGGCGCATGACGACTTGGTGGAGCAATTACGCTCATTCTATTTGGTGGGTGGAATGCCGGCGGCTGTGGGCGAATGGATTGCCTCGCGAAGTTACACCGAGGTAGCTCGCATCCATCACGACATACTGGACACTTATCTCGACGACTTTTCGAAATATAAGCGCCGCGTCACCCCCGTCTTGCTTCGCCAAGTGCTTCGCTCCGTTGCACAGCAAGCGGGCAGCAAATTCACCTTCAGCAAAGCCGCACAAGACACCTCGTCCAAAGAAGTCAAGACCGCCCTGCATCTGCTCACATTGGCAGGACTAATCACTCCCGTAACACATTCTGATGCGAACGGTGTACCCTTGGGTGCCGAAGAGAACACGAGCTACCGCAAATATTTGTTTTTCGACTTGGGCGTGATGCAAACCATGCTCGACATACCGGCATCAGATACCTTGTTGTCCAACGACACTGATTTCGTTAACAAAGGAGCCACCTCAGAAATGTTTGCAGGTATCGAGTTGCAGAAATATGCGGATTGCTTTCAGCGAACTGAATTGTATTATTGGCAACACATGTCACGCAACGGGAATGCCGAAGTGGACTATCTGACTGTCTGCGCAGGCGGAATTCTTCCGATAGAGGTGAAGGCCAATACGAAGGGCAGCATGCAGAGTCTATGGCTGTTCATGCGTAAGCGGAAACTACATCGTGCCATCCGCACGTCATTGGAAAACTTCGGTACATTTGAGTACACCGATTCAGAAGATGACAATGCCACAAGACTGGTAGATATAGTGCCGCTGTATGCGTTGAGCAACCTTTTCTCAAAATAGCATGAGGAATCATCATGCGCGCGTCCCTGCGTTTTGCCCCCTTGGAAACAAAAATTCATGCGGTCAAATGAACCAACTTATGCGGTTAAGTTAGTCGAATCATGCGGTCGAGTGAACCAAATCGTACGGTCAAGTGGGAAAATTCATTGGGACGAATGGACCAAAACTATTGAATGTTTTTCAAAATCATTCAATAGTTTTCGCATATTCACACAATAGTTTTTTGAGAACGCCGACGGTGTTATTGAAACGTTACTTTGGTCTTCAAATATTGCACAAAATCGTCTCCTTCCACTCAATGAAGCCTCTCCTTCCACTCTTCAGCACACAAAATACCATATAAATACATTACCCCACCTCCACTTGTAGTGGAAGGTACTTATCAAACTGTAAACCAACAAGATGGATATGAAAGAACACTTCAACTTTCTTGCTTCCACCTACCTTCCACTACTTCCACACGTCAAAAACAGCAAATTTACATACCCGATGCTTCATCCTTTCACACCACACAATAACTATCTTATACACAGCGCGTAATATATGAAAGCCCACTTTGCCATGTCTTCCTTCCATTGCTTCCACTCATCCATCAGTCATCCTTCATCCATCATTCAGTGACCTTCAGCCATACAAGGCCAAACTTGCACTTTTTGGTCAGTGGAAACAGTCGATTTTGAAGGTGAAAGGACAGGAACAAGTAGTGGCGATATGGACCTCTTTCCACACCGTCACAAGCAGATGTAAAATAATTTCAGTTCTGATACAGTAGATAGAGAAGAGTCAACAGCATCACTCCTCCATACGAATATGCAGGTCTCTGTTTTTTAAATCATTCTTCTCTCCAAGTAGCAAGTTGCGGAAGAAGAGCTCCAGATAATGAGTTGTTGGGTCGACACCCTTCATTAGATTGCGATAGTTCGCTCTGACCAGCGCGTTGCGGAAGTACCATGAATGCGACTTGAACATGTCGTTCTCTGCCGACAGGCCGAGCGTACGAAGATATTTGATGGCAAAGACGGCCGTGGCACGAGTGTTCCCCTCACAGAAAGGATGGATTTGCCACAATCCGGCAATGAATCCGGCGAAGTGCGCGATGATAGCCTCCATCGACAACCCTTTATATCGGAAAGCCTTCTCCTGATCCAAATCGTATTGGATGGTTTGACGCAAATCCTCGTAAGGACCGTAGATGACCGTATCGCCATCCAACACCCACTCCTTCTTGGTGATGTTGTAATCGCGAAACGTGCCGGCATGCTTGAAGATGCCTTGGAAAATGCGACGATGAATACCCGCCAATCCCTCGACAGAGAAAGAGAATGCGGGCTCCGACAGAATCTGCACGATGTGAACCGAAGCCTTATCCGCCTCCTCGTCTTGAGAAATCTCCTCCCGACGATGCGCCTGCTGATAATAGGTATCAATCAAAGCCTTTGCGCCCTCAAGGTCCACCTGATTCTCGATATGCCTCTGAGCCGTTTTTACCAGATAATCAGACACGCTCAAGCCGTCGACCTTCTGCATGCCGATGGCTGTTTGCCAGATAGCCGCGCGCTCCTTCGCCCCCGGCTCTGTGCTGCGTATATACGGTTCTAATTCGTCGTACTTTTCCGTCATAGATTCATTTCTTATCAGATGCTTCGCAGGAAACTTGCTCCGCATACCGTGCAAATATACCAAATATTTACACGGTATGCAACGCAAACAAAATTTTTTGTACCTTTGCAGACGTTAACAGGATAACCGACAAACAGCTATAAACATGAGTAAAAAAGAATTGATTAGACGGTATATCGTCTTTACATTAGGTATCATTGTGAGCGCCTTCGGTGTGGGTATGGTGGCTTGCTCCGACCTTGGAACCTCTCCTATATCGAGTCTCCCTTACGTATTGAGTATAAACACTCCGCCCACCCTGGGTACATACACGTTCGCCGTCAATATGCTGATGGTGGTGGCACAGATGCTGATGCTGGGACGCAAAGGGGTCAAGGAGAAACGGATGGAGCTGCTGATGCAGATTCCCGTTTCCATTGTGTTCGGTGGGTTCATCGACCTCTCGATGCTGATTTTCTCGCAAGTTCCTCTCAACTTATATATCACGAAGTTCATGGGACTCATCCTGGGTAGCGCGGTCTTGGCAAGCGGTATCTGCATGGAGGTGATTGCTGACGTGACGATGCTGAGCGGTGAGTTCACGGTGCAGATTGCTTCTCGTCGCTTGAAGAAGGAGTTCAGTACGGTGAAGGTGGCGTTCGATTGCAGCTTGGTGCTGATGGCCATCATCGCTTCTCTCCTCTTCAGCGCCACGATCAACGGTGTGCGTGAGGGTACGGTGATTGCTGCGTTGATTACCGGTCCGTTCGTGAAGTTCTTCAGTCGCTATACGAAGCCTATCATCCGCTGGTTTGAGGCGGCCAAAGCAGAGAGTGCGGAGGGTGCAGTCGGCAGCGCGCCAAGCGGAAAGGAGTCGCCGGTGATTATCACTATCGCCCGCGAATATGGCAGCGGTGGCCACGAGATTGGCGAGAAGATTGCGAAGGACTTGGGCATCGATTTCTACGACAATCAGCTGATTCAGCTGGCGGCACAGGTGAGCAACCTGTCGGAGACCGAGGTGAAACAGCACGAGCAGAATATCAATCCGAACTTGTTGCTGCGCATGATTACGCAGGACTACGAGGCGCCGATAGAGCGTTCGCTCTCGCCCGGGGATGCCCTCTTTGTGGCGACGAGTAAGGTGGTGCGCGAGATTGCTGCCAAAGGCGATTGCGTGATTGTGGGTCGTTGCTCCGACTGGATTTTGCGCGACTATCCCAACTGTATCAACCTCTTTGTGCATGCCGACAAGGAGTATAAGGTGCGCCGCGCCATCTCGCAATATGGACTGACGGAGGCGGAGGCGCCGCAGAAGGTGGAACAGACCAACCGCAACCGCGCGGCTCACTACGAGCACTACACCGGCAAGCACTGGACCGACTCGCGCAACTATCACTTGGTGTGCGACTCGTCACGCATTGCTCCGGAGCAGTTCTGCAGCATGGTAGAAGAACTCTACCGCGCGAAGAAGGCATAAGCGAGCGACGCGAAAGGAACCTACCCCCTAAACGCAGCCGTTCCCCACGAAATCACTTCGTAGGGAACGGCTGTAAATTTTCGTACTTACTTAATTGTGGTTACGTAAAATTCATCTCTCTTAAACTAACTAAATAACTAACTAACTTATTCTCTTATTTCATTTATCACATTGCAAAGATAGTTTGGTTTATACAACCCTACAATCCCTAAATCAAGGTATTTTAATGAGTTACGCTACCTACTTTAAGGTAGATGGCACGAAAAAAGGCGCCCTACCCGAAGGAAGGACGCCTTGAAAATAAGATATTCGTGTGAATTATTTTCTAGCCTCAGCGATGTAACCCAAAGCCTCTTTGCACTTCTCAGTAACGTAAGTCCAATCCTCAGCAGCTACTTTATCTTTCGGGAAGAGTTTAGAACCCATACCTACACAGAATACACCTGCCTTGATCCAAGAAGTCAAGTTCTCTTTAGTCGGCTCAACACCACCGGTTACCATCAGTTTTGACCACGGCATCGGAGCCATCAAACCTTTCACCAAGTTAGGACCGTAAACATCACCCGGGAATACTTTGCAAAGATCGCAACCTACCTCCTGAGCGAAACCAATCTCAGATACAGAACCGCAACCCGGAGTGTACGGGATCAAACGACGGTTACAGATCTTAGCGATTTCGGGGTTGTACAACGGACCAACAACGAAGTTAGCACCCAACTGGATGTACATAGCAGCTGTAGCAGGATCTACTACAGAACCGATACCCAAAGCCAATTCCGGGCACTCTTTTGCTGCGAACTTAACGATCTCAGCAAAAACCTCCTGAGCGAAGTCACCACGGTTAGTAAACTCGAATGCACGAACGCCACCGTCGTAGCAAGCTTTTACCACCTTCTTAGCCACCTCTACATCTTTATGATAGAAAACGGGTACCATACCGGTAGAACCGATTTTAGAAAGTACCGCAACTTTATCAAATCTTGCCATTTTAAAATCTCCTTATATAAAATAGAATGTTGAATGAATCCGATTAACGCTGAACACGACCGTTTGCGTTACCGCCTGCCAAGCTCTCAACCTCGTCAACAGATACCAAGTTGAAGTCACCGTTGATAGTGTGTTTCAAAGCAGAAGCAGCTACAGCGAATTCCAAAGCCTCACCCTGGTTAGGTTTAGTCAACAAACCGTGGATAATACCACCAGAGAATGAGTCGCCACCACCTACACGGTCGATGATCGGGTTGATATCGTAACGTTTAGAAGTGTAGAACTCCTCACCGTTGTAGATCATAGCTTTCCAGCCGTTGTGAGTAGCAGAGAAAGACTCACGCAAAGTAGAGATGACATATTTGAAACCGAAAGTTTTAGCCATCTGAGTGAAGATACCTTTGTAGCCTTCAGCGTCAGTGTTACCACCTTCAACGTCAGCTTCAGGTTTGAAACCGAGGCAGAGCTCAGCATCCTCTTCGTTACCGATACATACATCTACATACTGCATCAAAGGACGCATGATAGACTGTGCTTTCTCTTTAGTCCACAGTTTTTTACGGAAGTTCAAGTCAACAGAAACTGTTACACCGTTACGCTTAGCAGCCTCGCAAGCCAATTTAGTCAACTCAGCAGCTTTGTCAGAGATAGCCGGAGTGATACCAGACCAGTGGAACCAGTCAGCACCCTTCATGATAGCGTCGAAATCGAAATCAGAAGGATCAGCCTCAGCAATAGCAGAATGAGCACGGTCATAGATAACTTTGCTAGGACGCATAGAAGCACCTGTCTCCAAGTAGTAGATACCTACACGATCACCACCGCGAGCGATGAAGTCAGTTTTAACGCCATATTTTCTCAATGCGTTTACTGCAGACTGACCGATCTCGTGTTTCGGCAATTTAGTTACGAAGTAAGCCTCGTGTCCATAGTTTGCACAGCTCACTGCTACGTTGGCTTCGCCACCACCGTATACTACATCAAAAACGTCTGACTGAACGAAACGTTTCTGTCCGGGTGTTGATAATCTCAACATGATTTCGCCTAATGTAACGACTTTTCCCATAATTCTTTGTTTATTATTAAATGATAGATAATTATTGTAAATACATTTCTCAATCCGCTTTGAAGGCAAATTGCATATTTTAGCGCAAATGTAGGGAATTAAAATGAAAGCACAATAAAATATGACAAAAAAAAGAGGTTACTTTTTATATCGGTGCGGTTTCTTGAATTTTTTCGTGTGATAGGCGGTTGGTATGAAATAAAATAGCTATATTCGTGCCCTAAATAGAATAGCATAAAAAGGAATCATGGAAACAAAGTATTTAAAAATCAATCCGGCCGACAACGTTGCTGTTGCAATTTCTGAATTGAAAGCCGGCGAAAATATCACGATTGACGGTGTGAACATCACTGTAAATCAGGACATCCCCGCAGGTCACAAGATTGCCTTGAAGGACTTTGCCGAGGGCGAGAATGTGATTAAATACGGTTACCCCATCGGTCACGCGAAGGTGGCTGTGAAACAGGGCGACTGGATGAACGAGAATCAAATCAAGACCAACCTGGCCGGTCTGCTGGAGTACACTTACAACCCGGTACAGGTTTCTTTGGATATCGCCAAGAAAGATTTGACCTTCAAAGGTTATCGTCGTAAAAACGGTGACGTCGGTGTACGTAACGAGATCTGGATTATCCCGACCGTAGGTTGCGTTAACGGTATCGCTAACCAGTTGGCTGAGAAGCTCCGTCAGGAGACCGGCTCTAAAGGGGTGGACGCCATCGTATCTTTCCCCCACAACTACGGTTGCTCTCAGTTGGGCGACGACCACGAAAACACGAAGAAGATTCTGCGCGACATGGTGCTCCACCCGAACGCAGGTGCCGTGTTTGTAGTGAGCCTGGGTTGTGAGAACAACATCCCCGAGGTGTTCAAGGAGTTCGTGGGCGAGGTAGATCCCGAACGTGTGCAATATATGACCACTCAGAAAGTGGGCGACGAGGTGGAAGAGGGTATGAAAATCCTCCGCAAACTCTACGCTGTGGCTAGTCAGGACAAACGTGAGGACGTTCCCTTGTCTGAGTTGAGAGTGGGCTTGAAGTGCGGTGGTTCTGATGGTTTCTCAGGTATCACAGCCAACCCGTTGCTGGGTATGTTCTCCGACTTCCTCATCGCTCAGGGCGGTACTTCTGTACTGACTGAGGTGCCTGAGATGTTCGGTGCCGAGACCATTCTGATGAACCGTTGCAAGAACGAGGGATTGTTCGACCAGACTGTTCACCTCATCAACGACTTCAAATCTTACTTCCTCTCTCACGGTGAGCCTGTCGGCGAGAACCCCTCTCCGGGTAACAAGGCCGGTGGTATCTCTACATTGGAGGAGAAAGCCCTTGGCTGTACGCAGAAGTGCGGTAAGAGCTATGTGATGGGTGTAATGCCTTACGGTGAGCGTCTGAAAGTGAAAGGTTTGAACCTGCTTTCTGCACCGGGTAACGACTTGGTGGCTTCTACGGCTTTGGCTTCTTGCGGTTGCCACATGGTATTGTTCACCACCGGTCGCGGTACGCCTTTCGGTACTTACGTTCCGACGATGAAGATCTCTACCAACTCTAACTTGGCGAAGAACAAACCGACCTGGATTGACTTCAACGCCGGTGTGATTGTGGAGAACGAGCCGATGGAGAAGACTTGCGAGCGCTTTATCGAATATATTATTAAGGTGGCAAGCGGCGAGCTGACCAACAACGAGAAGAAGGGCTATCGCGAGATTGCTATCTTCAAGAATGGTGTAACGCTCTAATCGTAACTACCATAGTTTAGGTATTTTACGCTAAAAAGCGAGCCTATAGGAAGTTCATTCGAGAAATATCCATATCTTTGCAGCATAATCAATGGAATGTATGCAACGTATGGAAAAAGAATATGAACCCAATACACAGAGAAAAACGAGCTTGTGGGCTTTGAGTCCGCTGCTTGTTTTTCTCTGTCTCTATTTAGTGACCTCCCTCATCGTCAACGACTTTTACAAAGTGCCTATCACTGTGGCCTTTCTGATCTCTTCTGTCTATGCCGTGCTCATCACGAAAGGCATGACCATGGAGGAGCGCATCAACTGCTACTCGAGCGGTGCGGCCAACGGGAACATCTTGTTGATGATCTGGATCTTTATTCTGGCGGGCGCCTTTGCGCAATCGGCCAAAGCGATGGGCGCCATTGACGCTACCGTCAACCTGACGCTGCACATTCTGCCCGACCATCTGCTGCTGGCCGGCATCTTCCTGGCTTCCTGCTTCATCTCCCTGTCGGTAGGTACCTCTGTGGGCACCATCGTGGCGCTCACCCCGATTGCGGTGGGCATTGCCGAGAAGACCGGTGTCAACCTGCCTTTCATGGTGGCCATTGTGGCGGGTGGTGCTTTCTTCGGCGACAACCTCTCCTTTATCTCTGACACGACCATCGCTGCCACCCGCACCATGGGTTGCCGCATGCGCGACAAGTTCAAGGTCAACAGTCGCATCACCGTGCCGGCGGCGCTGCTGATTCTGATTCTCTACGTGGTGGAGGGCTATCAGGTGCATGCGCCTGCACAGCTGCAGGAGGTGGAATGGCTGAAGGTACTCCCCTATCTGTTGGTGCTCGTCACGGCCATCTGCGGACTGAATGTGACGGTGGTGCTGGTGTTGGGACTGATTTCCACTGCCCTCATCGGCTTAGGCACCGGCGACTTCTCTATCTTCGACTGGTTTGGGGCGATGGGGAACGGCATCGTCGGCATGGGTGAGCTGATTATCATCACGCTGATGGCGGGCGGTATGCTGGAATTGATTCGCCGCAACGGGGGTATTCAATACATCATCGACCTGATGACGAGTCATGTGAAGGGCAAACGCGGGGCGGAGTTCAGCATCGCGGGACTGGTCAGCATCGCCAACCTCTGCACGGCGAACAACACGGTGGCGATTATCACGGTGGGCTCCATTGCGCACGACATTGCCGAGCGTTACCACCTCGACAAGCGCAAATGTGCCTGCATCCTGGATATGTTCTCTTGCCTCATTCAGGGCATCATTCCCTATGGCGCACAGATGTTGATGGCGGCCGAACTGGCAAAAGTTTCTCCGCTGAGCATCGTGCAGTATCTCTACTACCCGATGGCGATGGGTGTCTTTGCCATCCTGAGCATTCTGTTTCGTTATCCGCGGAAATATTCCTGAGAAGTGCGTAATTTTTCGTATCTTTGCCTACAAATAACAAAGACGATACACATAATGACGATACACATGAAGAAGAATATCCTATACAGAACGCTTTTGTGGGGCGGCCTCGTGCTGGGTGCCTTCTCGGCCTGTAACCGCGCGCCGAAGGAACTGACCTTTGAGGAGATTACCCGCAACGAGACGGTGGAACTGTGCGACGATGAGAATGCTCCGACGTGCGACATTCACCTGGAGCTTGCCTTCGCTCAGAACGAGGACTCGGTGGCACAGTCCATCAACGAGTCGATCATCCGGGCGGTGTTCAACTACGAGCATCTGCAGCCGGAGGTGGCTGTCGATTCGTTCGTCGCCAACTATATCCATACCTATCGCAAGGAGCTGCTTCCTTATTATAAAGAGGATAAGCAGTCGGACGCCAACTCGATGAGCTGGTATAGCTACTATTACCATGCGGAGGGTGAGACGGAACAGGGCGTGGAGGGCGTTATCAACTATAAGCTGGATGTGGAGGGCTACGAAGGGGGTGCGCATGGATACCATACGACGACCTACCTGAACTTCCAGTTGACCGATGGGCACTTGATGGCGCTCGGCGAAATCTTCAACGAGGGGTTTGAGGCCGACTTGAGTGCGCTCTTGCTCGACAAGCTGATGGAGAAGATGAAGGTGAAGAGCCTGGGTGAACTGCAGGAGATGGGCTTTCTGGTGTGGACCGACATGTACCCGTCGTCCAACTTTCTGCTGAAGGAGGATGAGATTGTCTTCCTCTACAATGCTTACGAAATCGCGCCCTACGCAGCGGGTACGACGGTTTTGAAGATTCCTTATACTGAACTGACTGACTTACTAAAGAGTGAATAATATGGAAGAGATTTTGAACTATTTTCCGCAACTGACGGAGAAGCAACGCGCGCAATTTGAAGCGCTGTACGACCTCTACACGGATTGGAACGCGAAGATTAACGTGATCTCTCGCAAAGATATAGAGAACTTGTATGAACACCATGTGCTCCACTCGCTGGGCATCGCGAAGGTGATTCATTTCAAGGAGGGGAGCAAGGTGATGGACTTGGGTACCGGCGGTGGTTTTCCGGGCATTCCTTTGGCTATTCTCTTTCCGGAGGTGCATTTCCACTTGGTGGACAGCATCGGCAAGAAGATTCGTGTGGCAACGGAGGTGGCTAATGCCATCGGACTGGAGAATATCTCGTTCCGCCACTGTCGCGGCGAGGAGGAGAAGCAGCTGTTCGACTTTGTGGTAAGTCGCGCGGTGATGCCCCTGGCCGACCTGGTGAAGATTGTGCGCAAGAATATCAGCAAGGAGCAACACAATGCGTTCCCCAACGGAGTGATTTGCCTGAAAGGCGGTGAGCTGGCCAACGAGACGCTTCCATTCAAGCACAACACGCTGATGTACAACCTGAGTGACTATTTCAAGGAGGAGTTCTTCACCACGAAGAAGGTGGTGTATGTCTCGCTCTAACTTTTACATACCTATATTAATACCAAAATCCATGTGGACCATTAAAACATTTCAATTCAATATGCTCCCGGTCAACGCCTATGTGGTGTGGGACGAGAGCAAGGAGGCGGTGGTCATTGACGCCGGCTGTTTTTACCCTTCGGAGAAAGCTGCACTGAAAGAGTATATAGATCGCAATAAGCTGACTATTAAGCATCTGATTTGCACGCACCTGCACTTTGATCATGTCTTCGGCAATCCGTTTATGAAGGAGACTTTCGGTGTTCTGGCGGAGGCGCACGAGGCGGACTTGCCTTGGCTGGAGCAGATTACGGAGCGTGTGAAGCAGTTTGGCATTATGGACTGTGAGGCGCCGGTGCCTTTGAAGGGTTATCTGCACGAGGGCGATACCGTCAGCTTCGGTAGTCACACGCTGCAAATCTTCCACATCCCCGGTCACTCACAGGGTTCACTGGTGTTCTACTGTCCCGAGGAGAACGCCCTCTTCACCGGCGACGTGCTCTTCCAGCGCAGCATCGGTCGCACCGACCTGGACGGCGGCACCGAAGAGCAGTTGATTGAAGGTATTCAGCAGAAGCTCCTTCCGCTGCCCGACGCCACCGTGGTCTATCCCGGTCACGGTCCGACAACCACCATCGGCGACGAGCGTAGATACAATGTCTACCTGTCGGACAATACCTTTCTGAGAAAGAGATAAAAGAAATCAAGCACATACGAACAGCGAGAGGGTGAGTTCCATCACGGAGCCCACCCTCTCTGGTTCTTGTATGATAAAAGCACTATTTTGTTTCGAATTGCAGTCTTTTCGAATTGCAGTCTTTTTTCGAACTACGCACTTTACTTATCCGCAGTGGAAGTAGCGCTCCACGAGTGCCTGCATCTCCTCGGGATTGTTCTCCAAATCCTTACGCAGAGAAGCATCATTGTAGGCACGAAGTTTACGGATGATGCTGTCAATCATTGACGGACTGAAGACCTCGAACTCCTCATAGAAAGCACGCTGCTGCTCCAGATAGTCGGCCGAAGCGGCACAACTGTCGGGCAACTGCTTCAAGTTCTTCAACTTCTCCGCATTCTCCGGTTTATGGATATCCACATTGACATAGGTCTTCTCCGCAATAGAGAGCGCCTCGGGATGCGTGATGCCATAACGACAAGCCACCGCCAAGCCTGCCAACAACTGATACAAATCGGCCGAGCCATCCGGAGAACGCATCTCCACCGTCTGCTTCAACGTCGTGTCAAAGTCGGACGGACCCTCCAACGGGTTGGCAATGGCACACATATCACTCTTAGCCGACCAGCCCAACGGGACGCGCACCAAGACAGAGCGGTTGCGGTCGCCCCAGCAGACATTCGTCGGAGCCTCCTGATGCGGCACCAAACGGAAATAGGAAGTCGGATTGGTGTTACCGAAAGCCGTAATCGACTGTGCCAACTCCATCATGCCGGCAATCGCCTTGCGCGCCGTTTCAGAGAGCACTCCATTCTCCAGCATCAAGTTCTTGCCATCCTTCACGATGCGCATGTGGATATGCAAGCCCGAGCCCGCTTTACCCACCGTAATCTTCGGCGTGAAAGTGACGTCATAGCCATAGCTGCGCGAAAGGTTACGAATCACCCACTTCGCCAGCATCAGCTGATCGGCAGAGTCTTCCACATTTACCGGAAGGAATTCAATCTCGTTCTGCTCGTAAATCTTACCATCCTGAATAAAGTTGCCCACCTCAGAGTGGCCGTACTTAATCTGGCCACCCGTCTGAGAGATCAAAGCCATACACTCCGTGCGGAAGTCGTTGAACTTCGCAAAAGGAGCCGACTCATGATACCCGTGCTGGTCGGTAGCGGGATAATCCTCGTTGCCCTCCAACGTATCAATCACATAATATTCCAACTCGCCCATGGTCTGGAACTTGCAGCCCGTCTCGCGCGTAAACACCTCGGCAGCCTTATAGAGCGTATGTTCCGGCGCACTGGCCAGCGGCTGTCCATCCTTATCAAAGAAAGAACAAAGCATGGTGACCGTCGGAATCTCTGCAAAAGGATCGAGGAAAGCCGTGCGGAAACGAGGAATCACGTAGAGGTCGCTACTACCCGCCTCCACAAAGCTAAAGAGGCTGGAGCCATCGACACGCTCGCCGCAAGTAAGAATGGTCTCCAGATATTCGGCATCGTTGATGACAAAGTTTAACGTCTTCAAGCGCCCGTCGCCGGCAGGATACATAAAGTTGACCATCTTGATATGATTCTCCTCGATGTAGGAGATGATATCCTTTTTGGTGAATTGAGACATCGGTTTACGCAGGTATGCGACCAATGAGTTTGGGTTCAATTTAATTTTTTGTTCCATAGTGTATCTGTGAATAAAGGTTTTTTCAGTACAGGCAAAGGTAGGGAATTGGCTAGATTACCCAAGTTTAATCCGTTAAATATTGTTACAGTAATAACAAATTGTTAGTATTTCCCGAAAGTCAAAAGTTAGACAATGTAATTATTGGTGATAGTAGGTCCAATAGCGCTGAGGGTCGGGCGTATCAGCATCCAAATCCTTCTCATACGCCGCAAAAAGCGCATCAGCAGAGAAAGGGAGATGGTAGTCGGGATGCTCCTCGGCATAAGTCACCAGCGCCTCTTGATAGTGCATCGGGAGCTCCTCATCCAAGTCATAATAATCATCCAGCTCACGCACAAAAGTATCCAAGTCGCGGTCGAGCAACAGAGCGCAGAGATAGTAATCGAGCGAAGCATGCGAGCCCTTCTCAGTGTGACAAAGGCGCTCCAGATAGGCACGTACCCCCTCTCGCGGCATACGCACATCCCCCAGATAAGCATACTGCTCCTCCACCGTCAGGTAGGTCTGACGCACCGTCGGTCCAAGGAGCAGCGCCTCGGAGCCATACGGCTGCGGATAGCGGAAAAGCGAATCGCCCAACTGGTCGATGCGACTGAGCTGATAGGCACGCAGGGCGGTGAGCAGGCGACTGTTGATATGGCGCCGGCGACCCACCTGCAGGGCTTGGTCAGGGCGACCGCTACGCGCCAGGCTCTCAAACTGCAGCTCGCAGTGGAACGACTCGTCCAACTCGGAAAGAGCAAGGGTGGAAAAGGCCAGCAAGACCATCAGGAAGATGTTGGAAGCATAGCGAATGACCTCCCCCGAAAAGACATAGAAGGAGTTCCAGGCAGAACGACCGAAACGGTTGATGAGCACCGCCAGCAAGTAGGCACCCAGCACCATCAGAATGAGCGAGTTCCACTTCTCGGGCATCTGCAACTGATACAGCTCGCGATGATGATTGGTGAGCAGCACCAGGCAGAGGAACGAAGGGATGTAGCTGAGGGCATGCAGATAAGAGACCCACCTCGAAAGGAAACTCACCAACATCTGCAGAATGACCAGCACCAACGTGATGATGATGGCTCCCCACCACATCGCATAGGAGGTCTTCCCTTCCGAAAGCATGTGTTGAAGCGCTTCCAGTAAGGGAGTCTGCATACAAAGGTAAGAGACGGAAAACAAAACAAAAAGAAGACCGCAAACAATGCGCACACTGTAAACGGCCTCTTCTTTTTCCTTCGAGATGAACTGCGTCATAAGGTCGTTATTCTTTTATTTTTCGTAAGACTACCGCCGAGCGAGCCGGGAGATAGAGCTTCAGCCACTCCTTTCCGTCCTTCTTGTAGAGCGGGTCGAAGTTGGTGAGATGGCGCACGGCGTCGTCCGCCAGGCCGTTTCCTCCAAACGCTTTCGCATCGGTGTTCAGCACCACTTCATAAGCACCGGCCTTCACCAGGAATCCATAGTCGGTGAAGGAGCGCGTGGGACTGAAGTTGAAGACGAAGATTAATTCGTCGCGCGAGTAAGCCAGTACCTGGTCGCCGTCATCGTGCCAAACTTCCTGCACCGGACTCACTTCAAATTTCTTCTTTCCGCCAATGAGATGAATCATCGCCTTGTCGAAATCGCCCAAGTAGTGATAACACAACTCCGGATTGTCCACCAGGTTCCATTGACGACGGGCATATTTGTAACTCCATCCGTTGCCCTCGCGGGGGAAGTCAATCCACTCCGGATGTCCGAACTCATTGCCCATGAAGTTCAGATAACCACCGTTGATGGTGGAAGCGGTGAGCAGACGAATCATCTTATGCAGCGCAATACCGCGGTTCGCTGTTCCATTCTCATCGCCGATGCGGAAGTGCCAATACATATCGGCATCCACCAGGCGGAAGATGATGGTCTTATCCCCCACCAATGCCTGATCGTGACTCTCGGCATACGAGATGGTCTTCTCATCCTTACGACGGTTGGTCACCTCCCAGAAGAGGCTGGAGGGTTTCCACTCCTCGTCCACCCGTTCCTTGATGGTCTTAATCCAATAGTCGGGGATGTTCATCGCCATACGATAGTCGAAGCCATAGCCGCCCGCCTCAAAGGGAGCCGCCAAGCCCGGCATACCGGAGACCTCCTCGGCAATGGTGATGGCGTCAGGGTTCACCTGATGAATCAGTTTGTTGGCCAAGGTGAGGTAACAGATGGCATTGTCATCTTCGTGACCGTTGTAATAGTCGGCATAGTTACAGAAAGCCTCTCCCAATCCGTGGCTGTAATAGAGCATGGAAGTGACGCCGTCGAAACGGAAGCCGTCGAACTTATACTCCTCCATCCAGAACTTACAGTTGGAGAGCAGGAAGTGAAGCACCGCATTCTTTCCGTAATCAAAGCAGAGAGAGTCCCAAGCGGGATGCTCGCGACGAGCCCCTTGATAGAAGTATTGACAAGGGTCGCCGGCAAAGTTGCCCAATCCTTCCACCTCATTCTTCACCGCATGAGAGTGAACAATATCCATGATGACGGCAATGCCCATGCGGTGTGCCGCGTCAATCAACTGTTTCAACTCATCGGGCGTACCAAAGCGGGAAGAGGCTGCAAAGAAGCTGGAGACATGATAACCGAAGCTACCATAGTAGGGGTGTTCCTGAATGGCCATCACCTGAATACAGTTGTAGCCATCGGCAGCAATACGCGGCAGCACCTTCTCACGGAACTCGTTGTAAGTGCCCACCTTCTCCTCATCCTGCGCCATGCCCACGTGGCACTCATAGATCAGCAGCGGATCGGTATTGGGTTTGAATTTCTTTTTCTTGAAGACATAAGGCTTCTTCGGGTCCCACACCTGTGCACTAAAGATACGCGTCGTTTCATCCTGCACCACGCGACGTGCCCAAGCCGGGATACGTTCACCGCATCCGCCTTCCCAATGAATCTTCAGTTTATAGTGATCGCCATGGTGAAGGGTGTCGGGCTTCATTTTCAGTTCCCAACACCCATCCTTAAGCGCTTTCAGTCGGAATTCCTTCTTCTCCGTCCAATCATTAAAATCTCCCACCAGATAGATATCAGTTGCATTCGGAGCCCACTCACGGAACACCCAGCCTTTATCTGTGCGATGAAGACCAAAATAGAGATACCCGGAAGCAAAGTCCGACAACGTAGAGCGACCACCATCGGTCAGCTCCGATTCCTTGTCCAAAGCAAATTGATGCCGCCCGTTGATGGCCTCTTCATAAGGATCCAACCACGGGTCGTTGGCTATAAGTTTCAATGTCTTTTTCATGTATGGGAGTTTTATTCAAAGATTAGGCTAAGACTTTTACCACTACTTTCTTAATGGTTTCCTCAGAAGAGATGCAAGGAGCATGACCGTCTTGAGGGAAGAAGATGGCAAACATTCCGGGTTTTACATCGATGTACGACTCAGAGGGAATGGCGAATTTCGTGATATCCTTCTCAGCATTGTACTCACCGGCAGGCAAGTTGCAAGCAGGTGTGTAACCCATTGTCTCCGTGCATGACAGAGGAATCTGGATGTCGATGAAGTTTTTATGAGTTTCCAATTGTGCCTGTTCTTTGGTTTTTCCTTTTGCCAAAGAGATGTTCACAACCAAGTCAGAGCCCTGAAGCTGAGTTTTACCCGGCTCCTGTGCATTCAAATCAATCGACTGCAAATATTCGATTGCTTTTGCAAATAAGGGGTTCAGCGATGCATACTTCCCTAAGTTTTCCAGTGTATCAATAACCATATCTTTATTTATTAGTTAATGTTTGTTAGAGCGCAAATATAGAAATAAAATAAGTTATAGGGGAACGTTTGGCGTTTTTTTTACAGGTTTGCAATCGTTTTCAGCAAAAAATCGTGTATTTTGCCGTTGGTAGCCAACACTTCACGCCCGGAATAGCATTCGTCCCCTCCTCGATAGTCGGTGATTCGGCCGCCCGCCTGCTGCAAAATCAGTGCGCCGGCAGCGATATCCCAAGGACCGAGCAGTGCCTCGATTCGTGCCTCGAAGCGTCCACACGCTACATAGCAGAGCTCGGCAGCGGCAGAACCTTGCAGACGCAAGCCACCGACATGGCCGTAGAGCTGACGAATCAACGAGGTGACGAAGTCGCGATAACGTTCGGCATTATAGGGGAATCCCAGTTGAATAAAGGATTCATCGGGTGAATCAATGGAAGAGACCTGAATCTCTTTGCCATTCAGATAAGCCTTGCTTCCCTTCCATGCCCAATAACACTCGTCGCGACAGATTTCATAGACCACGCCGACCAGCAGTTCCTCCCGGTTGCGCAGCGCAATGCTGACACAGAAGGGAGCATTATCATGAATAAAGTTGGTGGTGCCATCCAAAGGGTCGACCACCCAACAATAGGTTTCATCCGTAAAACTACCGCTTCCCTCTTCGGCAATGAAGCCGGCTTCGGGAAGGAGCTCGTGCAAACGCGCCACAATGCGACGTTCCGATTCCTTATCCACATACGACACATAGTCGTGTGCATTCTTTGTTTCTACCCTACTCCGCTGAAAGCGCGTACGCTCCTCGCGAATGAAAGCGCCGGTGGACACTGCCAGCTGACGAACTTCCCGGGTGATTTGTTCTAAATCCATCGTTATCAATTTATGAGATACTCCTTATTATATATAGGACATTCATCAGGCAATCCCC
>CAYSOW010000003.1:0-27864 GCA_964432715.1 uncultured Bacteroides sp. | reverse complement strand
TCCATCATTTAGAAGTCGTCTCTATTTTTCCGTATTTATAGGTGCCTTTACGAATCGTCTGTCCGTTGTTGTCAATCTCCACAAACGGTCCGTGTTTCATATCTTGCTTGAAGAAGCCCTCGTAACGAACGCCGTTCTTCTCTTCGAGCACGCCTTTCCCCTCTTTCTTACCTTTCACGAAAGAGCCTTTGTAGGTGGTGCCATCCGCATTCTTCAGGGTACCCTCGCCATCGGGCAAGTCGTTCTTCCACTCACCCTCATAGACATCCCCGTTCTTCCAGGTGTATTTACCCTTACCGGAGCGGTGGCCGGCTACCCAGTTGCCCGAATAGACCGTACCGTTCGACCAGGTGAAAGTGCCTTTGCCTTCCAGTTCACCCTCTTTGAAACTGCCCACATACATATCGCCATTCTGATGCACATAGACCCCCTCGCCCGTGCGCTCGCCCATGTAGTAAGCCCCTTCATACTTGTCGCCGGTATGGAATTTATAGATGCCATGACCATGCTGCATATCATTGTCCCACTCACCGATATACTCATCGCCATTGGTATAGTGGTAGGTACCTTCGCCCTGGCGCACATCGTCCTTCCACTGGCCCACATACTTAGAGCCGTCGTTCCAGTCGAGCGTACCCGTGCCATTCTTCTTATCCTTTTTCCACTGACCGGTGTAGTAAGCCCCGTTCTTCCAGGTGTAAGTACCGTTGCCATCGCGCTTGTCCTGCACCCAGTTGCCGATGTAAAGGTCGCCGTTGTGATAGTACATCGTACCCTGACCATGCTGGTAGTCCATGTACCACATACCCTCGTAGCGATTGTTGTTGCTGAAGTAGAACGTACCCTTGCCATGCTGCTGATCTTGATACCAGCTACCCTCGTAGCGTTCGCCGTTGGCAAAAGTGTAGACGCCGTAGCCCTCGCGCTTACCCTTCACGTAAGCGCCCTCATAGGTACTACCGCTCTTGAACACCGTCTTACCCTTGCCATTCGGTTTGCTACCCTTCAGTTCACCGGTATAGACGCTACCGTCCTTATACGTGTAATTACCAATTTTAATTTGAGCATGCAGTGAAACAACTGTCAGCAAGAAAAGTAGGAGTGTAGTATATCTTAATTTCATGATTTTCTATATTTATGCAATTTGTTCAGCGTATTTTCGACAAATATAGTAAAAACAGTAGAAAGTGGAGCGTTCGTTAAGGTTTCTTTTGTTTTTATTTCACATAGCGCCCCCGGAAGTACCCATAAAACAAAAAGAGAGTCGACTCAGGCGGGTGCCCGTCAACTCTCTTTTCTATTTGTCTGAAATATCTTTCCGATGATTATAACTTGTTGTTCGCATCCGGGAAAGCTACCATAGGTTTGAAGGTTTTTGCCTCCTCAAAATCCATGAGGGCATAGGACATGATAATGACCACATCGCCCACCTGCACCTTGCGCGCTGCCGCGCCGTTCAGGCAGATGCATCCCGATCCTCTTTCACCTTTGATGATATAGGTTTCAAAACGCTCACCGTTGTTATTGTCAACGATGGCCACCTTCTCACCGGCAATCAGGTTCACTGCGTCCATCAAATCTTCGTCGATAGTAATGCTGCCCATGTAGTTCAGATTGGCTTCCGTAACATGTGCGCAATGCAACTTCGACTTCATTACTTCAATCATCATAACTCGATCTCTTTGTTTTTAGTTTTCCTTATATTTTATATTGTCGATCAAACGAACCTCGCCACAGAATACAGTGATACAGCCCACTACGTAATCTGTTTCGGCCCAATCGGCAATCGGTTGCAACGTACGTCCGTCCACAATCTGGAAATACTCCAAACGAAGTCCGTCGACCGCTGCAATGGAGTTCTCAACGAAGGCAATCGTCTCGGCTACCGAATGAGCGGCTGCAAAGGTACAACTTTTAAACAAAGTCTGAGAAATATTTAAAGCAATTTTTCGTTCATTTTCAGATAAACGTGCATTTCGGCTACTCAAAGCCAAGCCATCTGCCTCACGAACAATGGGGCAACCCACGATATTCAACTGATAGCCCAGCTGACGAACCATCTCACGGATGATGGCCAACTGCTGGAAGTCCTTCTCGCCAAAGTAGGCGTTGTCGGGCTGCACGGCATCAAACAGTTTGGAAACAATCTGTGCCACACCGTTGAAATGTCCCGGACGGAAGGCACCCTCCATCACTGTATCCAACGGAGCAAAACTAAACTGACGAGTATCGGGCTCGGGATACATCTCGGCCACCTCGGGAGCGAACACATAAGTGGCATTCAACCCCTCCAGCAACTTGCAGTCAGCCTCCAGCGTACGCGGATACTTTGCCAGGTCGTTCTTATCGTTAAACTGTGTCGGATTTACAAATACGCTAACGACCGTAGCGTCATTGTCGGCAACACTACGTTTCACCAACGAGGCGTGTCCGGCATGCAACGCACCCATCGTCGGTACCAAGCCAATCTTTTTCCCCTGTGCTCTGTAGGCACTCAGTTCGGCCTGTAACTCACTAATAGTCTTAATTAATTTCATTGTAATTACTCCTTTTTTCTTTCACTTTACGTGAAATTCGCTGCAAAATAAGCTATTATTTAGCATATAAAGAAGAAATAAACTAAAATAATGCAAACAAAGCTCTTTTCATAGTGTCTAAATTACACCTCTTATACACTGATTATAAAGCATTTACAATAGCTATAAAATTATTTTGTACGCGCGTATGTTTTTTAAACGGCAGATTTTTTGTATCTTTGCAGAAGATTATGACAAAGAGATAGCACAATGAAGGCAAACAAAGTATTATTTATCACTCAAGAAATCACGCCATACGTTCCGGAATCGGAAATGTCCAAAGCAGGAAGATATCTTCCGCAGGCCATCCAAGAGCAAGGACGGGAGATTAGAACATTCATGCCCAAGTGGGGAAATATCAACGAAAGAAGAAATCAGCTTCATGAAGTGATCCGCCTCTCGGGAATGAACTTGATTATCGACGATACAGATCATCCGTTGATTATCAAGGTGGCTTCCATTCAGTCGGCACGCATGCAGGTTTACTTTATTGATAACGACGATTATTTTCAGCACCGTATGATGGCCGCTGACGAGAACGGCATCGAATATACCGACAACGATGAACGTGCCATTTTCTATGCGCGCGGCGTGTTGGAGACGGTGAAGAAATTGCGTTGGTGCCCCGATGTGATTCATTGTCATGGTTGGATGAGCGCTTTGGCTCCGCTTTATATCAAGACTGCTTACAAGGAGGAACCTTCGTTCCGCGACTGTAAGGTGGTTTACTCTTCTTACGGCGACTGCTTCAATAGTCCCATCGCGCCCGGACTGGATACGCGTGCCGACTTGAAAGGTCTCGAGGATGCCGACTTGAAACGTCTGCGCGAAGTGAAAAGCTGCGCCGACCTGGAGAAGCTGGCTTTGGAGTATTCTGACGGATTGATTGTAAACAGCGCTCAGGTGGGACGTGGAATCATCAAACATGCGAAGGACTTGAACCTGCCGGTGATGAAATTCAAGGCAGAGGATGAGGAGTATCACCATGATTGCAATGAGTTCTACGACCTGGTTTGGGGCGACGAACAATAGAAATACCGATTTATTAGAAATACACATCCATGAAAATTAATTTCTTAGGACTATTCTTGTTCTCTCTCGCTTGCTTGGTTGCCTGCGACGACAACACTTCGACCTTGGGTTCGGAGGTTATGCCCGAAGGGGACCGAATAGTGGTTAGCACTGCAAGCTACGATGTCAGCACGCAATCAATCTTGGCGGAACGACTGGTAGCCAAAACAACGACCGCTTATTTAGGCAAATATACGGACCCGTACAGTGAAACGATTTTTGAAACGGACTTTTTGGCCCAATTCAACTGTTTGGAGAACTTTGAGTTTCCCGAAATTGAAGCGATGAAGAAGGAGGAGGATGGAAACATCTACGCTAAACTGGCGGAACTTCGTCTTTATTTCACCAGTTTCTATGGTGATTCACTGAATACTCAGACTTTAAAGGTGTACCCGCTGAACCGACGTTTGGAGGAGGATGAGGTGTACTACACGGATATCGATCCGACGGAGTATTACGATGTGAACGCTGACCCGATTGCGACGAAGACTTACTCGGTGATTGATAAATCGGTTAAGGACTCTACTCGTTGGTCTAGTTCTTACTACCCCAACGTTCGTATTCTTTCTGACCAGCTGACGGACTACGGTACGGAGTTGATTAATAAGTATTACGAGGACCCCAAGAACTTTGCCAATGCTTCGGCCTTTATCGAGAATGTTTGCAAGGGTTTCTACTTTAAATGTACGCAGGGTGATGGTACGGTGCTCTATGTTGATCAGGCGCACTTGAACATCTACTTTGATTATTACATTGATAGTTCTACCGGCACGCTCGACTCTCTGGTCACCGGTGTGGCTCAGTTTGCTGCAACGCCGGAGGTTATCCAGGCCAACCGTTTCTCAACGAAGAATCTGGATCGTTTGGTAAGCGACAACACTTGTACTTACCTGCAAACGCCGGCTGGTATATTCACTGAGGCAACATTGCCGATTGATGAGCTCTCGATGAACGACTCTATCACTTCGGCGCAGGTTATCTTCACGAGATACAACAACTTCAACGAGGAGACTTACCAGATGGGTACGCCGTCAACGTTGCTGATGTTGCCGAAAAGTGAGTTGCAGACCTTCTTTGCCGAGAACAAAGTGCCCGACAGTCAGACGTACTACACGGCTACTTACAACAGTTCTTACAACCAGTATGATTTCAGCAACATCTCTTACTACGTGAATCAGCTGAGAATCAAGAAGCGTTTGCATCCGGACGATTACAACAAGGATCCGGATTGGAACAAGGTGGTATTGGTGCCGGTGGTGCTGACTGAGCAAACCATCAACAGTAGTAGTGTGGTAGTAGCTGCTCGTCACGACCTGCAAATGAACTACGCCAAACTGAAAGGCAACAAGGACAAGCTGGAAATGAAAGTCATCTACAGTAAATTCAAGAACAACTAACCGGTTGTTTCACATAACCCCAAAAGAAAATCCCGGGCTTCGGTAGAAGTCCGGGATTTTCTTTTGGTAACCCTTTATCGTAGACCTTTTTTCATTGCTTAGAGATCGTTCCTTCTCCCCCTGCAGAATCCGTATAACAATTTAATTCCCAAGGCAGAGGGTCCGTGAACGAATCTCCAAAAGCAATTGTATCTCTCTCGAAATAGGTCGTATTACTTAGCAGCTTTCTTAGATGTTTTCTCAGCTGCCTTCTTAGCCTCTTTCTGCTTCTTCACTCCCTCTTTGATGGACTGACCCTCAAACTTAGAGAGTTTCGTACGCAGCTTGTGGTTCTCTTTCGTCAGTGTCTCCAACTCCTCCTCCTGGTTGCGGATGGTGGTCTGCAGAGAGTTCAACTCCTCATTATCCATATCAATAGGATAGAGTGCATTGACACGGCTGATAAAGTCGCCCAGGATATTCATATAGTTGGTAAACGCATCATAAGGAGAATCGTAGATACCACGGTTCAACGTGATGGCGTTGTGTTTGGTCGTCATGAAACGGAAGTTGTTACTAGCCTGCAGATAGTCCCAATCCTGCTTGATGCGACTGTCGGTGCAGAGGTGTACACGCTCAGAGATGCTATACAACTTATTGAAAGCCTCACGCTGCATCACGTTACCCAACCAGCAACTGATATCGCGCTCCTCGTCCACCCATGACAACGGGTACTGAACTTCCAGATCGCCCACAGATTTACGCTTCGTACAAAGCTCGGTCGGAGTAGAGAATGTGATGCCACGCTCCTTTGCAGCAGCCGGCAACGCCTTCAAGAACTCCAAGATGTTAGAAGACAACGGCTGGAACATACCCAACGCACAAAGCTCCATGAAGATGTTGATGACCTCTTCCTCCTCGGGCAAGGCAGCAATCCAATCCATGTAAGTATCTGCGAACAACGGATAAGACTCCCACTCTGAGTTAGAGAAACGCAAGCTGATATCGTCAGAAAGCTTAAAGTCGCGCAACAGCAACTTCAGGTTCTTCGCCATGCTACAGTTGTAGATGTAGTGCGGGCTCTTCCAACCCAACACATGTTTAGCACCTTCAGTCAGCATACCCTTGAAGCCCATGTCAGCCACCTGAGCACCAATCTCATCCGAATAGATCAAGCTGGAGTTACGGAGCACCTTCGGAGTCTGTCCGAACATCTCCTTAATCTTATTACTCATACGGAGCACCTCCTCGCGGAAGCAATCCTCGTTGGCCAAAGAAGAGAGGCCGTGAGAGTAAGGCTCGGTCAGGAACTCCAGGCAACCGGTGTGATTCAACTCATGCAGCAACTCGATGACAGCCGGTGCATGAATCTCCAACTGCTCCAAAGCCACGCCGGAGATAGAGAGCGCCACCTTAAAGTAACCCTCGTTACTCTTAGCCATTTCAATCAACGTCTTCAGCGCCGGAATGTAAGAGCGCTCAGCCACTTCAGAGATGGTACGTTCATTCTCGTAGTCATCATAGTAGTAGTGGTCGGTACCTATATTAAAGAAACGATAGCGTTTCAGATGGATGATTTGATGTATTTCAAAATATAGACAGATTGTTTTCATATCAATATCGTTTTATTATTTTCTATAACTGCTAATTACCTGATCATAAATGCGGCGAACCTTCAGTCCGACTTTCTCCCAGACGATGGCATCCACCTCTTTCTTGCCCTCCTCCTTCAAGTATTCATAGAGTGAAGGATTGGTACAGATAGAGTAAATGGCATCCGCCATCGCGTGAATATCCCAATAGTCGGTCTTGATACACTTGTCGAGAATCTCGGCACAACCCGACTGTTTCGAGATGATGGTCGGCACACTACACTGCATCGCCTCCAACGGAGAGATACCGAAAGGCTCAGATACGGAAGGCATGATATAGACATCACTCGCCTTCAAGCATTCATACACCTGATCGCCCTTCATGAATCCCGGGAAGTGGAAGCGGTCGGCAATGCCGCGCTCAGCCGCCAAGGTAATCATGGCATTCATCATATCACCGCTACCGGCCATGACAAAACGGATGTTGTGGGTGCGTTGCAACACCATCGCAGCAGCCTCCACGAAATATTCCGGTCCCTTCTGCATGGTGATACGTCCCAAGAAGGTAACCACCTTCTCATTCGGAATCTTATGCGGCACAATCTCCTGAATTCGCTGCGGAAGCGGAGAAACGGCATTGTGCACCGTAGACACCTTGCGCGGGTCCTGATGATACTTATTAATCACCGTCTGACGAGTCAACTCACTCACGCACATGATATGATCCGCATGGTCCATACCGTTCTTCTCAATGGCATACACCGTAGGATTCACATTACCGCGGCTACGGTCGAAATCAGTAGCATGCACGTGAATCACCAACGGTTTACCCGACACCTGTTTGGCGTGAATACCCGCCGGATAAGTCAACCAGTCGTGCGAGTGAATGATATCAAACTCCTGCTGACGAGCCACCACACCTGCCACAATCGAGTAGTTATTAATCTCCTCGTGCAAGTTGTCGGGGTAGCGACCGGAGAACTCCATGCAACCCAGATCATTCGTATTCATATAGTTGAAATCCGCATAGATATGGTCGCGCAGATTATAGTAGAGTTGCGGGTCCATGTAGCCCCCCACTCTATTCTTCACATAGTCCCACTGCACATCTCTATATACAATAGGCACACTATTCATTCCAATTATCTTCAGGAAGCTTTGATCCTCATCTCCCCAGGGCTTCGGGATGCAGAACGTGATCTCCATGTCTTCCTGTTGCGACATGCCCTTGGTCAATCCATAGCTTGCGGTACCTAAGCCTCCGAGAATGTGAGGAGGAAATTCCCAACCGAACATTAAAACTTTCATAGTCTTCTCCTCCTTATATTATAAACGATAATTATTCAAGATTTTCAACACACGCAGCACCTCGGCAATATTCATGGCAAAGGAGACTGCACCACGACCGCGGAAAGGCGGGTTACCGTCGAACAGCTCGGGAATGGAACCGATGCAGTGACTATGCATCTCCTCTTCGAAACCAATCATCTGACGGTTGACAAAGGAGACACCACTCATCTTATAGATGCGCAAGTAGGCTTCCATATAGAATCCCGACAACCAGGGCCATGCGGTACCTTGGTGGTAAGCATAGTCGCGCTGGGTCTGCGGACCGACATAATTCGGATTGTAGCCACCGCTCTTCGGGCTCAACGAACGGAGTCCCTTCGGAGTCAGCAACTCCTTCGTCACGATGTCGAGCACCTTCTTACGCTGCACCAGCGAAAGCGGAGAGTATTCAAGCGCCACCGCAAAGATCATGTTCGGACGAACGCTCCAGTCGTTGGAGTTATCATCCACATAGTCGAACAGATAACCGTGCTCATTGAGGAACGTATCCACGAAGGAGTCGGCCGTGATGCGCGCCAGGTTCTCCAAGCTCTCGGCCGCATTGTCATAACCCATGGCACGATTCAGCTCCACACCGAAGCAGAGGGCGTTATACCACAAAGCATTGAACTCTACGATGTAGCCGGAACGGGGAACCACCGGGTGACCGTTCACCGTGGAGTTCATCCACGTGATGGCTTTGTTCTTACCATCGGCATAAATCAAGCCGTTGTGGTGAAGGAACAAGTTGGGATGATTGCCGCCGCGGAGGTACTGGAAGATTTCATTGATGAACTCACCATACTTCTCAATACATTTCTCTTTAGAGACAAACTTCGCATATTGCTGGATGGCCCAGATGGCCCAAAGCATCACATCCGGATGATCCATCTCATAGATTTGGTCCTGCAACGGACGACCGGCCATAAAGTCGCGCAAAGCGCCGATAGCCGTATCCATGGCAGACTCAAATTCACTCACCTCGTCAATGGCTAACGTCAAGCCCGGCAAGGCGATGAACATATCGCGTGCTCTACATTTAAACCAGGGATAACCCGCCAAAATGTAGTGCTTATTTCCTTGTTTGTTGTGGAATTGGTGAGCAGAATTCACCAAGCAGTGAAGGAAGCTGTCGCGCGGGATGCGCTCTTCCACCTCGTGTTCAAAAGTATTCTTCAGGGTGCGAGTAGTGACTGCGGAGACACCACCGGAGAAGACCACGCTTTCTCCTTTCTTGATATCCACTTCGAAATAGCCCGGCACGTACAAATCCTCCAGGGAATCATAACCGCGCTCCTGCTCCTTTCGATACTCGAAATTATGATACCAGTCGGGAGTAAAGTGAAACTCGTTTTTCTTGTTCAACTGCATATAGAGTTCGGGATAACCCGGATACATGCAGGTTTTAATACCATTCTCCACCTCCTGATAATCTCGGCTGGCCTGTGCATTCTCATGCGTATACAGACGCACACTGCGGAAAGCCAGGAACGGACGCAGACGCAAGGTCGTAGGCGAATGAGCCTCCAACAGGGTGTAGCGAATCAAGATTCGGTTTTCATGATGAACAAACACTTTTTCTACCTGCAGCACGACGCCACCCACACGATAAACCGTGGTGGGGACTTTCTCACAGTCGAACTCACGGATATATTTGTGTCCGCGGGGACTGAAGTTGTTTCCTTGATATTCGTGCAAGCCGAGGTTGAACTCAGCACCGTGCTGAATCACCGTTGCATCCAGAGAAGAAAGAAGTACATGATACTCATCGTCGAGCTCGGGAACAGGCATCACCAGCAATCCGTGATACTTGCGCGTGTTACAACCGACGATGGTGGTACAATGATAGGCACCCGAACGGTTCGTTCTCAAGATTTCTCTTGGTAAAGATTCCTCCAAATTCGTCATCAGAGTTTTGTCAAATCGCAAATAACTCATAGTTGATATTTTAAGGTTTTCAAATTTTAAACATTTCACTAACGTCACTATTTGTGGCGTTCAAAGATACACTTTTTATGGAGAACACGGAATTAAATCCATAAAAAATTTCATTTTTCCATAATAAATTCATACTATTGCACTAAAAATACAATAATTACGATATGGAAATAAGTACTCGACGCATATTTTTATCCCTTTGCTTCCCGCTCTTTTTTTTGTTAATTCTTTACATGATGCAATTTTTGGAGGTGGGTACCATGGAGGATTTCTCACGCTTCGGCATCTACCCGATGGCTAAGAAGGGTATCTTCGGCATCTTTGCCCACCCGCTTATCCATCACGGCATACGCCATCTGCTGGCCAATACCTTTCCACTGATCTTCCTGATGTGGGCGCTCTTTTATTTCTACAAAGACACGGGGGCATTTGTGTTTCTTTTCGTCTGGTTGTTGGAGGGGCTGCTCACCTTCTTCATCGGTAAGCCCGGATGGCATGTGGGCTCCAGCGGACTGATTTACGCGATGGCTTTCTTTCTATTTTTCAGTGGTATTCTACGGAAACAAATTCCCTTGATTGCCATCTCTTTATTGGTAACTTTTCTTTACGGCGGAATGGTTTGGAACATGTTTCCTTTCTTTGCCAAAGAGACCACCTCTTGGGAGGGTCATCTCAGCGGCGCCATTGCCGGCACCGCCGCTGCATTTCTGTTCAGAAAGTGCGGAGCTCCCGCATCAATCCCTGAAGAGCTCGAAGGTGAACTTACATCCGACGGTATCGAAACGCCCGCGGATGGAGCTGGCGAAGAAGCCGAAGTCGAAGATGTGGGTACCGACTCCGTATCCCACCTCGATGTAGGGCAAGAGGTGCGGCACGTAGAGTAATCCCGCATAGAGTCGTTCATTCTGCACAATACCGGTATTTTTCATGAGATGACGCGCCAGCAAAAAGGGCGATTCATAAGTGACATGGCCACGGATATACTTATCCGAGGAGTTGTACCAATAGTGGTCGAGCAACTGGAAAGAGCCACCGATTTCATCGTTCCAACCCGTAGGCAAACTGTTGCGCGAGAAGTTGGCATAATCCACGAAATACATATCGCCCTGGTCGGTATAGGCGCCACACCCCACCCGATAGAAGAGACTGCGCATGGCACCCAAAGGCAACGTCTGCTGCATATCAAGTTCCATTCGCTCATACGAGCCGGTGCTATGCATCACGCCTTTCATGCCACGCTCCCAATCGGCAGAGAATGTCGGATACTTAGAGTATAGATTCTTCTTATGTTTGCCATCCATATAGTAATAGAGTCCCGGCGTCCACTCCACCCGAATACGCGGAGCGAAGCTGACATACTTATTGGCGAAGGATTCGTCAGAGAGAAGTTTCAGCGGCAAGTCTGACACGCGTGCCGGATTGACCGCCGTACGATGGTGGAAGACGAGTCCCGTCGTCAAGGTCAAGCCGTTGACCAGTTCAATCTTGTGATCCAAGAAAAGATGGCGATCGCGAAAGTAATCAATATTGGAAGGAATCTTATCCTGCAAACTATCCGGCAGAGACTTCACCTCCTCTTGCACCTTACTACTGTAAATGCGGTTTCCATTACCCGCCCGCATGGTAAACTCGCCACGCTTCTGCGGCCAGTAAAGGTAGGACACATCGGTGCGCCAATAGAACTCTCCGCGAGAGATATTGTAACCCACCCGAGGCACGATGCGCAAGATTTGCTGGTTATTGAAGACATAGTTAAACTTGAACTTCTGCATGTAGGAATAACCATTGTTTTTACTATAACCAATCATCATCGGATTGATGATGGGCGAGCACTTGATACTCCCCAAATCGGAGAGATGGATGGTATAGTTACTGATCATCGCGTCACCAATCTGTCCCCAGAATTGGTGGCCTGCCGACTTTTTCACCTTCCGGAGCGTATCTGCCCGCAGCTGCGACTGCACATAGAGTTGTTGCTGAAACGCCGTGAGCGGATAGGGACGAATCTTCGCCATATAAGCGGTATCAGAAACCACGTGCGTGGAGTCGGTACTAAAACTGTACGAGTCACTCAGGTCGTACGTATCCTTCCGGGACTTCTGGTGACGGAAGTCCTGCTTGAAAACGATTTGTTCATAGTCGAAGGTGGCTTCATAATGAGCGCCCAGCTTGTTTCCGATAAACCCGAAGTTCAGATCAACCTCCATACTGCGTGGCAGGAAGCGGTCGTTCAACTCCGCCCCCATCACCACCTTGGTGCGGAAGTTCATCTGGTCTATGCGACCGGTGGCATAGAGTTCGTCGATGGTCCATGTGCCTTGGCTCACCACCATATAACCGTTCACCAACTGATTGCTCTTAAACCGAGGCACAATCAGCAACTTATACTTCACCCCGCGAGTCGTCTCCCAGATGGAGTCCAACAGGTAGTAGTAACGCTTCATACCGTCGGCACTCAACGGAGAGACCAAACGGTCGGGAAGCAAAGAAGTGGAATAAGGATTGATGCGGAAGAACTCCGTGATGCCCAGTATCTCGCCGCCGTTTTTATTCTGCTTGAAAGTACCCACCAGGGCTTTATGCTTCACGTCATAGATATCCGGAGCCGTGTAATGCAGTTCACCGTAAGCCTCCACCAGATAGTCGTTCACCCCCTTCTCGAAGCGAAACATAGAGGGAACCACCTTAATCAGATGGTTTACATGCTTCACGTTCAGGTTGGTACGCACATAGATATTCGCCCTATACTCTTCCACAATCTGCGCATACGAGGGGGAGGCAGCGATTACGCGTTGGATAATGCTATCCGCGCTCTCTGTCTCCGCATTCCAAGTCACTTCAATCTTTCCCTCCGTGCGTCCATAAGTCAAAGAGAGACAACACAAGAAAAATATTATCTGGCAGATATAAGTTTTCACGACGGTATCACTGGTATCAAGGTTACGATGAACAAATGTAGAGAAAAAAGTCTAATAAGCTACAAAACTCGCGACTTTTTTACCCTTACAAGAAGAAAAATGTGATTAAAAACATGTTTTTTCAACAGATATTAAGTCAGTTCTGATTTTTTTAGTACTTTTGCTGTAGCAGATTTTTGCGAATCATTGAAGTTACATCATGAAGAAGGATATTACAAAAGAGGAGGTGATTGAGTGTATTGCCGGCTTATGGCAATCACTGACCGTGGAGCAGAAAGCGCTTTTGGAGCAGCATATCACGATTCAACACTACAAGAAGAACGAGACCATCTACTGCGAGGGCGAAAAACCGACGCACATGGCTTGCTTGTTGAGTGGTAAAGTGAAGATCTACAAGGACGGTATCGGCGGACGATGCCAGATTATCCGCGTGATCAAACCGGTGGAATACTTCGCCTACCGGGCTTACTTTGCCAAAGAGGATTACCAGACTGCCGGAGCCGCCTTTGAACCTTCTACCATCTGCTTGATTCCGCTGAATATCCTGGAGCAATTAATTAAGGAGAACAACAACTTGGCGATGTTCTTCATTTCCGAGCTCTCTACCCACCTGGGCGCTTCGGATGAGCGTACGGTCAGCTTGACGCAGAAACATATCCGCGGACGCTTGGCTGAGTCACTGCTTTTCTTGAAGGACAGTTACGGAGTGGAAGAGGACGGTTACACGCTGAGTATTTACCTCTCTCGCGAGGATTTGGCCAGTCTCTCCAACATGACCACCTCCAACGCCATTCGTACCCTCTCCATCTTCGCTTCCGAGAAGCTGATTGCCATCGACGGTCGTAAGATTAAGCTCATCAATGAGGAGCGACTGCGCAAAATCAGTCGCATCGGCTAAGCCTCATCAATTCGGTATAACGAAATGAATGGCTTCCGGTCGGATACCAATCTTGAGCGGAAGTTTCTGAGGCAGGATTCGTCCGTCCAGACTCACCTGTGCATTCTGTGCGCGGAGCACCAGCACACGCTTTGTGCGGTAAGGCTTCAGCATCTTATAGTTCAAAATTCGGCCGCGTAACATCATCCACATACCCGAAATGAGTTGCAGCAACTCCGGACGATAAATCACGGAGACATCCAGCCAGCCATTGTAAGGCACCGCATTCGGCGTTAAGCCATAACCGCGGGCACTACCGATGCAGATGGCCATCACATTGCCACGAATATGCTCATCATTGATGCGCAGGTGCACCCGATAAAGCGTACGTTCAAAAAGGAGCAAGAAGAAAGATATCCAGAAAGAGAGCCAGCGCACCCCCCAGAAACGATGGGTCTGGTTGGAGATATTCACCATGCGGGCACCCAAGCCTATCTGCACGGCATTCAGGAAGTAACGACTCACCGACTCCTTGCCGTCATAGTAGGTACATACCCCGACATCCACCTTACGCAGGCGACGCTCGATGATACAGTCGATGGCCTTCTTATAATCATCAAAGTCGATTTCCCAATAAGCCGCATAGTCATTACCGATGCCGTTGGGGATGATGCCCAAAGCAATCTCCGACTTATGCTCGGCTTTCGAGTTCAAGATACCGTTGATAGCATCATTCAAAGCCCCGTCGCCCCCCACAATCACAATGGTGCGATAACCGTTGTTGGCCAGCATACACGAAAGGCGCTCCACCGACTGGTAACTCTCCGACTGCAAGTAATCGAACAACACATTCCGTTCGTTCAGATACTCACGAATCTTCAGCCAGCGCTTCTGCACCTTCTTCGTACCCGCCTTCGGGTTATAGATGATTCCCCAACGATCTTTTTCTACCGCCATAACATTACTCCTTATTTATATAGCCAATTCATGATAGTTTCTATCTTCTCCTCCATCGGCAACGTTGCCTCCAGCCAATGGATTTCGATGCCGCGACGTTCCATGCCGCGGAACCAGGTCATCTGACGTTTGGCAAACTGATGAATGGAAGTTTCCAAGCCGGTGAACATCTCCTCATACGAGAGTTGTCCCAGCACATAGAGCGTCAGATATTTATACTCCAATCCGTAATAGATTAAATCCTCCGCCTGCACCCCTTGTGCCAGCAAGCCCTTCACCTCGTCAATCATCCCCTCGTCCAAGCGTTGCTTCAGTCGCCGGGTAATCTTCTCACGCCTCAACTCACGGTCGATTTGCAAACCCACCGTCAGACTCTTCAGTGCGGGGAACTCCCGTTCACTGACCGGCACCTGCCGATAATACTCTTCAATCTCGATGGCCCGGATGGCACGCTTCACCGTGTCTACATCGGTCGAGTTATGCAACTGCTTATAGGTGCTCAAGATTTGCGTCAGCTCCTCCAGCGACTTATGCTCCAGCGAAGCACGCAACTCCTTGTTCTCCGGCACCGGCAAGAGTCGATAGCCGCGGAGCACCGACTCCACATACATTCCCGTACCGCCACACAACACCGGCAACAAGCCCTTGGCCGTCACCGCCTCATAGGCCGTCAGGAAATCGCGTTGAAACTCAAACACATTATATTTATAACCCGGATCTGCAATATCAATCAGATGATAAGGCACCGCATGACCCTCCACCACGTAATCCACCAAGTCCTTCCCCGTGCCCAAGTCCATCCCGCGGTAAATCTGCCGACTGTCGGCACTAATCACCTCGCTGTTCAACTTGTGCGCCAAAGCCGCCGCCAAGGGAGTCTTTCCCGAAGCCGTCGGACCGATAATGGTAATCAAATCATACGTTTTCATGCTTCAACAAATACATTCAACAAGCAAAGAAACAAAAAAATCAATAAATAACGAATTGAAATGAAAGAAAATAAGCATCTATGCTAAAAAAGGCCGCCGACGCAAGTCAGCAGCCTTTTATATTGGATTTTCTATACAATTCGATTATCCGTTTACTTTAGCCATGTGAGCGATCAAGTCGAGCACTTTGTTAGAGTAACCGATCTCGTTGTCATACCAAGAAACCACTTTAACGAAAGTATCAGTCAAAGCGATACCTGCTTTAGCATCGAAGATAGAAGTCAAAGTGCAACCCAAGAAGTCAGAAGAAACAACAGCATCTTCAGTGTAACCCAGGATACCTTTCAACTCGCCCTCAGAAGCTTTCTTCATAGCAGCGCAGATCTCATCGTATTTAGCCGGTTTAGCCAAGTTAACAGTCAAGTCAACTACAGATACGTCCAAAGTCGGAACACGCATAGACATACCGGTCAATTTACCGTTCAAAGAAGGAATTACTTTACCTACAGCTTTAGCAGCACCAGTAGAAGAAGGGATGATGTTGCCGGCAGCAGCACGACCACCTCTCCAGTCTTTCATAGAAGGACCGTCAACAGTTTTCTGAGTTGCAGTAGTAGAGTGAACAGTAGTCATCAAACCGTCGCAGATACCGAAGTTGTCGTTCAAAACTTTAGCGATAGGAGCCAAGCAGTTAGTAGTACAAGAAGCGTTAGAAACGAACTGAGTACCTTTTACATAAGCGTCCAAGTTAACACCGCAAACGAACATCGGAGTATCATCTTTAGAAGGAGCTGACATAACAACGTATTTAGCACCTGCATCGATGTGACCTTGAGATTTCTCTTTAGTCAAGAACAAGCCAGTAGACTCAACAACATACTCAGCCTGAACCTCGTTCCATTTCAAGTCAGCCGGGTTCTTCTCTGCAGTTACGCGGATAGCCTTACCGTTAACGATCAATTGACTTTTCTCAACATCAGCCTCGATTGTACCGTCGAATTGTCCGTGCATAGTGTCATACTTCAACATATATGCCATGTAATCAACCGGGCAAAGGTCGTTGATACCTACGATTTCGATGTCGTTTCTTTTCTGAGCGGCACGGAATACAAAACGGCCGATACGGCCGAAACCATTAATACCTACTTTAATCATTTTACTAATTTTTTAAGCGTTATATAATACAAATAACTAAAATCCAATGTTTTAGAACGAAAATTTAGATTTCGCTCATATTATTTCATTTTTGCGTTGCAAAAGTAACTAATTCTTTTTATATTCGCACAATAATTTATTATTAAATAAACATAAGTATGGGAAAAAGTAATTTTATTCAAGAATTCAAAGCCTTTGCCATGAAAGGCAATGTCGTTGACATGGCTGTCGGTGTAATCATCGGCGGTGCATTCGGAAAGATTGTATCTTCTGTAGTAGCCGACATTATCATGCCGCCGATTGGTTTGTTGGTAGGTGGTGTAAACTTCACCGACTTGAAATGGGAGATGAAGCAAGCTTATGTAAACGAAGCGGGAGAGGATGTAGCAGCTGTCACATTGAACTACGGTAACTTCTTACAGACGTTGTTCGACTTCCTGATTATCGCCTTCTCTATCTTCTTGTTCATCAAGCTGATTACCAAACTTACTGCCAAGAAGAAAGAAGAAGAGGCTCCGGCCGCTCCGGCAGCGCCCGAACCTACCAAAGAAGAGTTATTGCTTACCGAGATTCGCGACTTGCTGAAAGAGCAGAAATAAGCAGACATTCTTGATTTTCTAAAGATATGAAAAAGCTACTTTCGAACTCCTGCAAAGGATTCGGGGTAGCTTTTTCATATTTTATAGACTATCATTTCTCTATCTCCCCAAAATTGTTTACTTTTGCATCCAAATATTCATCTTTCACAAAAACCACAATCTATGCAAGAAAAGATTATTATCCTGGATTTCGGTTCACAGACGACACAGTTGATTGGTCGCCGTGTACGCGAGTTGGATACTTATTGCGAAATTGTTCCTTACAACAAGTTTCCGCATGACGACCCTTCTGTCATTGGTGTGATTCTCTCCGGAAGTCCGTTTTCGGTCTACGATGAGAGTGCGTTCAAGGTTGATTTGACCAACATCCGTGGCAAATACCCCATCTTGGGAATCTGCTACGGTGCTCAGTTCATGGCATACACCAACGGCGGTAAAGTAGAACCGGCCGGCACGCGCGAATACGGTCGTGCTCACTTGGCCTCTTTTGAGCAGAGCAACCCGCTCTTCAAGAACATCCGCGAGCACTCTCAAGTATGGATGAGTCACGGCGATACCATCACCGCTATCCCCGACAACTTCCGCATCATTGCTTCCACCGATAAGGTAGCCATCGCTGCTTATCAGGCAGAAGGCGAGCAACTTTGGGGTGTACAGTTTCACCCGGAGGTTTTCCACAGCGAAGACGGTACGCAGTTGCTGAAGAACTTTGTGGTGGACGTGTGCGGCAGCAAGCAGGACTGGAGCGCAGCTTCGTTTGTTGAGAGCACCGTGGCTCAGTTGAAAGAGCAGTTGGGTGACGACAAGGTGGTTCTGGGTTTGAGCGGCGGAGTAGATTCTTCTGTAGCAGCCGTATTGTTGAACCGTGCCATCGGCAAGAACCTGACTTGTATCTTCGTAGATCACGGAATGCTGCGCAAGAACGAGTTTAAGAATGTGTTGCACGACTACGAGTGCCTCGGACTGAATGTGATTGGTGTTGACGCCAGTCAGAAGTTCTTCAGTGAGTTGGCAGGCGTTACGGAGCCGGAGCGCAAACGTAAGATTATCGGTAAAGGCTTTATCGATGTCTTCGATGAGGAAGCCCACAAGCTGCAGGGTGTGAAATGGTTGGCTCAAGGCACCATCTACCCCGACTGCATCGAGTCGCTTTCTATCACAGGCACCGTTATCAAGAGTCACCACAACGTGGGTGGTCTGCCCGAGAAGATGAACCTGAAACTGTGTGAGCCCTTGCGCTTGCTCTTCAAGGACGAGGTTCGTCGCGTAGGTCGCCAGTTGGGCATGCCGGAACACTTGATTACCCGTCACCCCTTCCCCGGACCGGGCTTGGCAGTGCGTATCTTGGGCGACATCACTCCCGAGAAGGTTCGCATTCTGCAGGATGCTGATGATATCTTCATCCAAGGCTTGCGCGACTGGAAAGTAACGGAGGCTGACGGTACCGAGAGTTGTCTCTACCACCAGGTATGGCAAGCCGGTGTCATCTTGTTGCCGGTACAGAGTGTAGGTGTCATGGGCGATGAGCGTACCTACGAGCGCGCGGTTGCTTTGCGTGCAGTCACCAGTACCGATGCGATGACAGCCGATTGGGCCCACCTGCCTTACGAATTCCTGGCGAAGGTTTCAAACGACATTATCAATAAGGTGAAAGGCGTGAACCGCGTCACCTACGATATCTCGTCAAAACCGCCTTCGACCATTGAATGGGAATAATGATTTATTTCATATAAAAGAAAAAGCCTCAGCCATACACCTTATTATATATAAGGTAAATGACTGAGGCTTTTTTATGGTTGTATATCAAAATCCCTACTTATGCACCTCCACAATGTGCGTCGGCGGCAACTGCTCGTTGCGGATAGCCACCTGCTCCACCACGTTTCGGGCCAGCTCAGCGAAAGCCATGCCGGTCACACTCTGCTCGTCGAGTGCCACGGGCGTACCGTTGTCACCCCCTTCACAGATGCTCTGCACGATAGGAATCTGTCCCAACAAAGGCACATTCATCTCTTCCGCCAAACGCTTCGCACCCTCCTTACCGAAGAGATAGTAACGATTCTCCGGAAGCTCCGCCGGTGTAAACCAAGCCATGTTCTCCACCAAGCCGAGGATAGGCACGTTCACCTTCTCGTTCATAAACATATTGATACCCTTGCGTGCATCGGCCAGCGCCACCTGCTGCGGTGTGCTCACCACCACGGCACCGGTCAAAGCCAGATTCTGCACGATGGTCAGGTGAATATCACTGGTGCCCGGGGGCAGGTCGATCAAGAAATAATCCAGTTCGCCCCATGCCGCATCGGCAATCAGCTGTTTCAATGCATTACTTGCCATACCGCCGCGCCACAACGTAGCCTGATCGGGGTCAACAAAGAAACCGATAGAGAGCAGACGCACCCCGTACTTCTCGACAGGAACAATCAAATCGCGACCATCCACCGTCTCCGCATAGGGACGAGCATCCTCCACCTGAAACATCTTCGGCATAGAGGGACCGAAGATATCAGCGTCCAGCAAGCCCACCTTGTAGCCCTGTTTTGCCAAAGCAATCGCCAAGTTGGCAGCCACCGTCGACTTGCCCACACCACCTTTACCGGAAGAGACCGCAATGACATGCTTCACCTGCGGCAAGAGATGACCCGCCTCCGGACGCGGAGCCTGCTTACTCTCCGTAGCAATTGTCACCTGCACCTCCGGCGATACAAACGTATGAATGGCCGTCTCAGCCGCCTTCAGCACCGAGCGCATGAAAGGGTCGGTCGATTTATCAAAGATGATGGAGAAACTCACCGACATACCATCGATGCGGAGATTGTCGGCCACCATTTCCGCCTCCACAATATTCTTTCCCGTTCCGGGATAGCGCACCGTTGCCAGTGCATCCAAAATCAATTTAGGATAGAGTGTCATAGATCACTATATACTCGTTAGGTTTAATACTTTATCTACTGATTCGTTTTATTTACCGGTTTGCATTATTTACTGGTTTGCAAACCACTTCGTTTGCTACGGTTGTAACTGCGATACTCGTCGAGTTCAATTTCCACGTCCGGTTCCTTCAGCTCACCCTCCTGCGGCAAGTGGAACTTGATGTACTTGATGGTCAAGCCACGGTCGAGCCACTGCTGCTCATAGTAAGTCTTGATGCCCAGAATCTCATCCTCCAGACCCGAACCATAGAGATCCTCCGTCATGAAATCCACCGGCAACCCATTCACCTCAATCATATATTTGGTGTAGGTAAACATAAAGTTGCTGTCCGTCTTCAGATGCACCAATCCATCAGGCACCAGGAAACGACGATAACGATTCATAAAGTAGGTAGAAGTCAGACGCTTGGTAGCCTTCTTCATCTGCGGGTCAGAGAACGTCAACCAGATCTCACTCACCTCCCCCTCCGCGAAGAAACGGTCGATGATTTCAATATTCGTACGCAAGAAGGCCACATTCGGGAGCCCCTCCTGCAGCGCCTCCGTGGCACCGCTCCACATACGCGAGCCCTTGATATCCACCCCGATAAAGTTCTTATCAGGGAACATACGCGCCAAGCCCACCGTATATTCACCTCGGCCGCAGCCCAGTTCCAGCACAATCGGATGATCATTATGGAAGAAATTCCGGTTCCAGTTACCCTTCATCTCGCAAGAACCCTGTTCCACCACCGAGAACGGATACTCAAACACATGTGGATAACTCCTCATATCAGCAAATTTCTCTAACTTTCCTTTTCCCATGTTTATGTTTCGTTCGTTTGTTTTTGTTTTGTTTAGCGGAAAAGAGAGAGCACCCTTCCCCACGGTCGGGATGCTCTCTCTTCTCTCTCATATCTTGTCAAAGAAACACTTCTATTTCTTAGTCGAGCACCGTTACCCAGCCATACTTATCCGGCTCCTCACCATACTGAATGGCGCGCAACTTATGATAAAGCTTCGTACAAATCGGTCCCGGTTTACCATCTTTGGCAATCACGTACGACTTCTTGTTCTCCAAGTCGTCAATGCGCTCAATCGGACTAATCACTGCCGCCGTACCGCAAGCACCGGCCTCCTCAAACGTCAGCAACTCCTCCTCAGGAATCTGACGACGCTCCACCTTCAAGCCAATCTCCTCAGCCAACTGCATCAAGCTCTTGTTGGTGATAGAAGGAAGGATAGAAGTAGATTTCGGCGTTACATACGTATTATTCTTGATACCGAAGAAGTTGGCAGCACCACACTCATCGATATATTTCTTCTCTTTGGCATCCAGGTAGAACTCGCAAGAGTAGCCCAAATCGTGCGCCATCTTGTTGGCACGCAGACTGGCAGCATAGTTACCACCCACCTTATAAATACCCGTACCCAACGGAGCCGAACGGTCGTACTCACGAATAATGACATACGGATTGGTAGCGAAACCACCTTTGAAATACGGGCCCACCGGAGAAACGAAGATCATGAAAAGATACTCCGTAGAAGGATGCACACCCACCTGCGCACTCGTACCAATCAGCAACGGGCGGATATAGAGAGAAGCACCGCTTTCATAAGGCGGAATGAAACGCTCATTGAGTTTCACCACCTTCTTCACCATCTCACAGAAAAGTTCGGTAGGCAGTTCCGGCATCAAGATACCGCGGCAAGTGCTTTGCAAACGCTCCGCATTGGCCTCCATACGGAAGATACGAATTTTACCATCTTTGCAACGATAAGCTTTCAATCCTTCAAAAGCCTCCTGACCATAGTGAAGACAGGTGGCAGCCATATGTAAGTTAATCGTTTCGGAAGAGGAGACTTCAATCTCGCCCCACTTACCATCACGATAGCAACAACGTACATTGTAGTCTGTCGGCATATATCCGAACGACAGATTCGACCAATCAATTTCTTTCATTATATTAGTAGATTTTAATATTCACTTTTGATTTGCAGCAAATGTACACATAAAGTTTTAAAATGCGCCATAAAACCACGTCTTTTTTCGGGAATTATTCATCTTCCTCGCCCTGTAAAAGCTTTTTCACCTCCTCATCCACCTCAAAGAGACGTTTTTTGCAGAAATCCACCAGCTCCTTCGCCTCCTTCAGTTTCACCCCCAGAGAGTCGATATCCAAGTCGTTACGTTCAATCTGCGCCACAATCTGTTCCAATCGTTCGATGGCCTCACCGTAATTCAATTTCTCTTTTGCCATAATTCCTCTATTTAGCGTTCCTATTTTGTTCAGCGGTCACCACACTGCGCACCGAGCCCTGAGCGAAACGTGTCTCCAACACATCCCCCTCACGGAGCTGCGAAGCATCCGTCACCGCCTTATTTCCTTTCAATGTAATACTGTATCCCCGCTTCAGCAGTCGCTCGGGCGAAGCATGCTCCACCTCCTTCTGCAGCAGTTCCAGCCGATGCTGTTCGTTCACCACCCTTCGCTGCGCCGCCTGCAGCAAACGTTCGTTCAGGCGCACCCACCGATGTTCCTCCTCCGTCAGTCGGCGTTCAGAAGCCTGCCGCCAGCGCTGTTCAAAGCGCGCCAGTCGATGCTCGGCGTTCAACTTATACACCGTAAAGAGCGAAGGCACCTTGTCGGCCAGTTTCTCCAGTCGATGCCGCTCATTCGTCAGTCGGTAAGTCACCACCGTCTGCGTACGTTCCTGCAACTGATGCAATCGAGTTGCACTCTCCAGCACACGCGCTATCAGCAACTCCGCGGCAGCCGTCGGTGTCTTCACGCGGGTATGCGAAATCATATCCAGCACCGTGTCATCACGTTCGTGACCGATGCCCGTCACTATCGGAATCGGGAACTGCGCACAAGCCGCCGCCAAGGGATAAGTGTCAAAGCCCGTCAAATCGGACGTAGCGCCGCCACCGCGGATAATCACCACCACATCCCATCGCTCCTCCTCAGCAAAGATCCGGTCGAGTGCCTGAATGATGGAACTCTCCACCCACTCGCCCTGCATCACCGCCTCAAAGAGTTTGGGGTAAAAGACGAACCCGTAAGGATTTTTCAGCAGCTGATCGCAAAAGTCGCCATACCCGGCAGCCGTCGGCGAAGAGATTACCGCCACCCGTTGCGGGAGCAGAGGGAAAGGCAACTCCTTATTTAAAGTAAGCACCCCTTCGGCCTCCAGCTGTTGCAGAATCTCGCGACGTCTGCGCTCGCGGTCGCCAATGGTGTACGAAGGATCAATCTCCTTCACATTCAGCGCATAGCCATAGAGTTCATGAAACTCCACCGTCACCTTCACCAGCACCTTCAGGCCCGCCACCAGCGTCTGTCCGGTTTCACGTTCAAAGTAAGGTCGCAAGTTCCGATAGGTCGACGCCCAGATATATCCGCGCGCCTTCGCCACCAACTGTCCGTTGCGTTCATTCTTCTCCACGAACTCCACGTAACAGTGGCCGTTGGGGTTGCCGTGCACCTCGCTCAGTTCCGCGTGCACCCACACCTCCTCCGGGAAAGAGTCGCTCAACGCCCTGTGTACCTGACGGTTTAATTCCAATAATGACCATTCTTCCATACTTATCAACCTTGCGTAAAACCATAAATTGTGACAAAAATAGGAAATATAACTGAATTATTCCTCGCCTTTTTCAAGAAAAATAGTCAGAAATCAGTACCTTTGCAGATACTTTTTAAGGATTTAATAGAAATGACACAGAAATCAGTAACTACCGAATTGGGAACCAAACCCATCCGACAACTTTTATTCCAGTACTCCATCCCTGCCATTATCGCAATGACAGCCTCCTCGCTGTACAACATTGTCGATAGTGTCTTCATCGGACAGGGCGTGGGCCCGCTGGCTATCTCCGGATTGGCCCTGACCTTCCCCTTGATGAACCTCAGTGCAGCCTTCGGCGCCATGGTGGGTGTGGGAGCCTCCACCCTCATCTCCGTAAAACTCGGTCAGAAAGATTACGGCACCGCCCAGAATGTGTTGGGTAATGTCGTCACCCTCAACCTGATTATCGGATTGGCCTTCGGATTCATCTGCCTCTTGCTGCTCGACCCGATTCTCTACTTCTTCGGCGCCAGCGATGACACCATCAGCTATGCGCGCGACTATATGGAGATTATCCTCTGGGGTAACGTCTTCACCCACTCCTACCTCGGACTGAATGCCGTGCTTCGTTCCGCCGGCCACCCGCGTCAGGCCATGGTAGCCACCATCGCCACCGTGCTCATCAACACCGTGCTCGACTACCTCTTTATCTATCCCTTTGGATGGGGCATCCGCGGAGCCGCCTTCGCCACCGTATTGGCACAGATTATCATCCTGGCATGGGAGTTTAAAATTTTCTCAAACAAGAATGAGTTGCTCCACCTGCGCCGAGGCATCTACAAGCTGAAAAGCCGCATTGTGAAGGAGACCTTAGCCATCGGTATGTCGCCCTTCCTGATGAACCTCGCCGCCTGCCTGGTGGTGCTCTTCATCAACAAAGGACTGAAGGAGTATGGCGGCGACCTGGCCATCGGTGCCTACGGTATTGTCAACCGCATCATCTTCTTCTTCATCATGATTGTCATCGGCCTCAACCAAGGCATGCAGCCCATTGCCGGATTCAACTTCGGCGCGCGCCAGTACGACCGTATGATGCGTGTCATGAAGCTGACAATGATTGCCGCCACCTGCGTCACCACCGCCGGTTTCTTGATTGGTGAGCTCTGTCCCGGTGTAGTGGTATCCGCCTTCACCACCGACGAGAGTCTGAAGCAACTGGCCATGCAAGGCATGCGCATCGTCGTGGCAGTCTTCCCCATTGTCGGTTCACAGATGGTCACCACCAACTTCTTCCAGAGTGTCGGCATGGCCAGCAAATCCATCTTCCTGTCACTTACCCGCCAGTTGCTCTTCCTGTTGCCCTGCCTCTACATCCTTCCGCCGATTATGGACGCATGGATGGGCGACGGAGCCCTCGGTGTATGGATGAGCATCCCGATGGCCGACCTGCTTTCCACCATCATCGCCGTATGGATGATGATCTATCAGCTAAAAAAATTCCGCAAGATGCAACAATCTGCGAATAAATAAGTAACTTTGTGTACCACAAGTACCTTTATATAACACTTAAAACTTGAAACGATGAACGAGAATCATTTTATCATCAACATAGGTCGCCAGTTGGGCAGCGGTGGAAAATCCATCGGCAAGCGCTTGGCGGAAGCATACGGCATCTCCGTGTACGACAAGACATTATTGAAACTGGCAGCGCAAGAGAGTGGCTTCTGTCAGGAGTTCTTTGAAGAGGCCGATGAGAAGACCTCCTACAAGAACTTCATGCATGCCTTCTTCGGCACCATGCGTGGCACCTTCATGGGCGACAACACTTATTACGACAATTACCTGAGCAACGACGCGCTCTTCAAGATTCAGAGTGACGTGATTCGTAACATCGCTGAGCGCGAGTCATGCATCTTCGTCGGTCGTTGTGCCGACTACATCCTGCGTGATTTTCCGCGTTGCATCAACATCTTCATCTCCGCCGACCGTCGCGACCGCATCCAGCGTCTCTGCCAGACGCGTGAGATTTCGGTGAAAGAGGCAGAAGAGTTGATAGACTCCACCGACCGCAAACGTGCTTCTTACTATAATTACTATAGCAGCAACACGTGGGGTGCCGCCGCCACTTACCACCTCTGCATCAACTCATCGGTGCTGGGCGAAGAGGAGACCACCCGCTTTATCAAGGAGTTTATTGATAAGCGCTTGAAAGAAGAATAACAGCTTACGCTTTATAGAGAGCATCGGCACCTAACGTCCTTTAAAGGAGGGTTGGGTGCCGATTTTTGCTATTGATTGCAGGTTTAAAATCCACCAAATCGGGGATTCTGCGGAAATTAGGCCAAATAAAAAGCGGGATTTTGCGGAAATCGAGCTAAAAAAAATGTGGGATTTTGTGGAAATACGTTTGCATACAATGGGGGATTTTGTATCTTTGCATCGTTGTTTTCACTAAAAAAGGTTGTCTATGAATACATTTAAACGAAAGATATACAGCGAGATGCTTCATTGGAAAGAGACTTCCAACGGACGAAGAGCCCTCATGATTAAGGGTGCACGTCGTGTAGGTAAATCAACCATTGTGAAAGATTTTGCCCAAAGCGAGTATAAATCCTATGTACTAATCGACTTTGGTAACACATCCCCACGCATCAAAGCCCTGTTCGACGATATATCCGACCTTGACTTTTTCTTTTTTCAGCTTCAAGTCCTCACCAAGGTCACACTACATTCCCGTAATTCCGTCATCGTATTCGACGAAGTACAACTCTTTCCACAAGCACGTCAAGCCATCAAATACCTGGTAGCCGATGGTAGATATGATTACATTGAGACAGGCTCCCTGATTGGAATTCGGAAATACAACGAAGGAATCATCATCCCCAGTGAAGAGACACAATTATCCATGTTTCCCATGGATTACGAAGAGTTTCGCTGGGCATTGGGAGACGAAGTGAGTGTGCCCATGCTACGCTCCTGCTTCGAGCATCACAAAGCAGTCGGAGAAAGTGTTTGTCGTCAAACATTGCGAGACTTTAGACTTTACATGATGATTGGCGGGATGCCACAGGCTGTAAATGAGTATCTTGAGACCAATAACATGGCACAGGTGGACGAAATGAAGCGTACCATTTTGTCACTCTACGAAGAAGACCTTCGTAAAATTGATGCCACCGGTCGAGCCTCCATGTTATTCACCAATATCCCCGGGCAACTTTCACACGGAGGTAGCAGGTATCAAATTTCATCAATCATCGAAGGTCAACGAGCTCAAGACATACTCCCCGTCATCGAAGACATGAAAGCATCCATGATGGTAAATATCGCCTATCACTGCGACGATCCCCACGTCGGTATGTCTTTAACCAAGAATTTGGAGCGTTTTAAACTTTATATGAATGACACCGGTCTATTTGTTACGCTCTGTTTCAGAGATAAAAAAGCGATTGACAATGTCATTTACGAAAAGTTACTGGCAGACAAATTAGATGCCAACCTGGGATACTTATACGAGAATATCATTGCGCAGATTCTTCGAGCCGGAGGTCACGATCTTTACTATTACACCTTCCCTTCCGAGACGTCAAACCGCAATTATGAAATAGATTTCATGCTCTCCCAGGGAAGCAAAGTAGCCCCAATTGAAGTGAAGTCATCCGGCTATAACACGCACACGTCCATCGATCGCTTTATTCAGAAATACTCCGGCCGAGTAAGTGAGAAGTACCTGATATACACCAAAGACTATCGCAAAGATAAAGATATCACCCTCCTTCCGGTCTTCTATGCTCAGTTCCTATAGTATAGCGTATTTTTCTCATCAATCTATCATAAAATGAAAAAGTTTGATTACTTTTGTGCATTACCCACCGTCTCCATCGGCATCTATCTGCGTGTTCTATACGCACTCCAGCTGGATGACGACATTCTGCTCCTTGCACAGAAAGACGAATTGGGTCGCACTTTGCAGGATTTAAGTTTAAAGAATCGCGAACGAGCTTCTAAGAAACCATGAAAAAACTCATATTATCAATCCTTGCGCTGACCACTCTGTTTGGCTCA
>CAYSOW010000002.1:0-50542 GCA_964432715.1 uncultured Bacteroides sp. | reverse complement strand
TTAAGAAACGCTCAGCTTCGAAGTATGGAATTCGTACACTGGGTATCTTTGGGTCATATGCTCGTTCGCAACAAAAAGAGCAGAGCGACTTGGATGTTTTTGTCGTTTTGAATGAACCTGACTTCTTTACATTGGAAAAGATTAAAGAGGAGTTAGAACTCTTGGTCCAGCTACCTGTGGACATTGTGCATTATCGGGAATCCTTGCGCCAATCATTGAAGGAGTCTATACAGAGAGATGCCATTTACCTATAGTGCTTTTCACTTTCTATCCATCTGCTCGTCGTATTTCATCTGTAACTTCATCAGCGACTCAGCAGATATGCCGAGGGCTTTCTCAAATATATGTGCGAAGTGGCTACTTAATGAACAACGTTCATCAAGAAGATCGTTGAGCGCTGAAGGATTTATACCGTTCTGTTCAGCGAACTTGCATGGTGATAGCCTTCTCGCTTCAAGTTCGTCCTTTAATATTTCTCCCGGATGGGTGGCGTAAAAGCCATCACCTAAATTTGCCATAACAATCGATTTTAGTGGCTCGAATTTAACTCATCTTTTCGAATATCATATTATAGCAGCGGCACCATATAGAGAGGCAAATAAACAATATTACCCTTCACCTCCAAATCGGTGCTATGTACCACGTAAGAAGTCGAGAGGTAGTTTGCGAACTTCGTGATGAATTTGTTGAGCGAAGTCAACGTGTATTTCGTGGACGACTTAACTTCAATGGGTGAGATGTTATGGCGCGTGGTGATCTTGGATTTAGCAATCAGGAAATCAATCTCCATACGCTCATCGTTCTCACTTGAATTGCGACTATAGAAGTAAAGTTTATGCCCGGATGCACGAAGCATCTGAGCTACTATGTTCTCAACAAGCATACCGGCATTCACCTCTAACTTATCCATCATCAGCTTCTGATATATTTCTTGCTTCATGATGCCATTCTCATCGAACGAGTGACTGATAAGCAGTCCGGTGTCCGCCATGTAACACTTCAACGTGGCACGTTCCTCGTTCAGACGAAGGCCAATGTTGGGTTGTGTGGTGTTGTAGCAACAATTGATGATGCGGGCATCGCTTAGCCAGAAGAAAGCATCTTGATAGTCGCGCATCCTTGCATTCTCTTTTAGCGCAGCCAGACGAAAACGTCTCTCGTGGCGTTGCAACTGACCGGGAATCTCGTCGAAGATGGCTGTCACTTTGTTCTCCTGACGGTCTGCATAGTTGCTGATGTCTTTTCTGTAGAGGCCAAGAATGGCACGTTTCTCTTCGTCCACTTTTTGGAAGTCGCGAGTCTGTACGTACTGCTTCACGACTTGTGGCATACCTCCGACAATCATATATTGACGGAAATAGTCCATCGCCTGACGATGAAATCCTCCCATGGGTTTCATGTTTGAGAAGCAATCCCGGATGAATGGCATCATTACTTCATCTCCCATCGCCCACAGAAACTCCTCGAAATCCATTGGATACATCTCGATAGATACCTCCTCGCTTGGGATAAGTATATCCTTCACATTCTTCTTGATAGAAACAAGCGACCCGGTTTCGATGTAGTCATAGCGGTGGTCAGCCACTAAATGCTTGATGGCGGAACGAGCGCGAGGGCAGAATTGTACCTCGTCGAAAATAATCAGTGATTTAGCTTCCTCTTCAGCGCTTGTGCGTGGATGAAGTTTCTTCTTTGCGTAGAGTTCTAGGCGCTGAAACAGTGAGTCAAGATCGTCTAAATACAAATCAAATAGCTCTTTCACACGGGGTGGGGCTTTACTGAAGTCCACAAGAATGTATGAGCTATATTCGTTCTTGGCAAACTCCTCCACGATGTAGCTTTTCCCAATTCGTCGCGCCCCCTCAATAAGGAGGGCTACTTCTCCCTTCCTACGCTGTTTCCAGTCAAGTAGCTCTTGATATACTTTTCGTTTCATAGGCATCCATTTTGCACGTTTTTGAGACTTTTGAAAGGACGTTTTTGCACGTTTTTGAGATTTCCAAAAGTCGGTTTTCGCACGTTTTTGAGGTTTTCGAATGCTGCAAACTTACACATTTTTTAGAATATCACATCGGTTTATCGCATATATTTTATTCGGAAATCAGAAATTCTTAGAAAATCACACCTATTATATATAAAGAAAGAGGCCACATCCCCGTCACGGAAATGCAGCCTCTTTGATTTTCTTATCTCTTCCTTAAGCCTTCTGGTCTTTAATCTTCTCGAAGATCAGTTTCTCCAGCTCGTCGGCCAACTCGGGGTTGTCAGAGATGCACTGCTTGGCAGCGTCGCGGCCCTGACCAATCTTCGTGCCGTTGTAGCTGTACCATGCACCACTCTTCGTCAGGATGCCCAACTCGGAACCTAAGTCGACAATTTCACCGCTACGAGAGATACCCTCGCCGAACATGATGTCGAACTCGGCCTTGCGGAAAGGAGGCGCTACTTTGTTCTTCACTACCTTCACCTTCGTCTGCTTACCGATGACCTCATCACCGTCCTTCAACTGCTGAGAACCGCGGATGTCCAAACGTACGGAAGCGTAGAACTTCAGCGCGTTACCACCGGTGGTGGTCTCCGGGTTACCAAACATCACGCCAATCTTCTCACGCAACTGGTTAATGAAGATACAGGTGGTGTTGGTCTTGTTGATGGTAGAGGTGAGCTTACGCAAAGCCTGTGACATCAAACGTGCGTGCAAACCAACCTTGTTGTCGCCCATGTCGCCGTCGATTTCAGCTTTCGGCGTCAAGGCAGCTACAGAGTCGATAACGATGATGTCGATGGCTGAGGAGCGAATCAACTGCTCGGCAATCTCCAAGGCCTGCTCACCGTTGTCCGGCTGAGAAATCCAGAGGTTGTCGATATCTACGCCCAACTTGGCTGCGTAGAAACGGTCGAAGGCATGCTCGGCGTCGATGAAGGCAGCGATGCCGCCCATCTTCTGTGCCTCGGCGATGGCGTGGATAGCCAGGGTGGTCTTACCGGATGACTCGGGACCGTAGATCTCGATGATACGGCCGCGCGGGTAACCACCTACACCGAGGGCGGCGTTGAGGCCGATAGATCCGGTGGGGATGACGTCCACTTCCTGAATGTTGTCGTCGCCTAACTTCATGATAGAACCTTTACCAAAGTTCTTCTCTATCTTTTCCATGGCGGTCTGCAGCGCTTTCAGTTTTGCGCTCTTATCTTCCGGCTCCATGGTTTCGTCTTTTTTTGCCATTATTTTACTTGATTTATGGGGTTGTAAATTATAGAATCTGCTTTGCGTGCTCTTTGGTCTTAATCTCCTTCGGGGAGAAGATGCGCTCAATGACTCCCTCCTCATTGAGGATGAAGGTGGTGCGGAACGTACCCATGTACTTGCGTCCGTACATGCTCTTCTCGCCCCATACGCCGAACTGCTCCACCAACTGCTTGTCGGTGTCGGCAATCAACGGGAAGGGGAGTTGATTTTTCTCGATGAATTTCTTGTGTGATTTGGCATCGTCCACACTGACACCCACCACTTCATAGCCCGCTTGGCGCAGGTCGCTGTATGCGTCGCGCAAGCTGCATGCCTCGGCGGTGCAGCCGGAGGTGCTGTCTTTGGGGTAAAAATAGAGGACTACCTTGCGTCCTTTGAATTGACTGAGACGGATTTCGTTGCCGTTCTCGTCGAGCCCGAGAAGTTCGGGGGCTTTATCTCCTACATTCATGTGTTTTGCAAATGGTGTTAGTAAATAAGCGGGGAGGAACCGAACGCTCCTCCCACGCTCTGTTTTTTATTCTGTCTATAAATGTGGAACGGCTTAGAGTTCCAAATCTTTATCGAATACCTCGTGCCAGGGCAGTCCCTGCAGATTGAGTTGCTCCATGAACGGATCCGGATCGAACTCTTCTACATTATACACACCCGGTTTCTTCCAGATGCCTTTCAGGAACATCATGGCACCAATCATGGCCGGTACACCGGTGGTGTAGCTGACACCCTGCATGCCTGTCTCCTGATAAGCGGCCTGGTGGCTGCAGTTGTTATATACATAATAGGTGTGCTCGCTGCCCTCTTTGATACCGCGGATACGACAACCGATGGAGGTCTCGCCTTCGTAGTTCTCGCCCAAATCCTGCGGGTTCGGAAGCACAGCTTTCAGGAACTGCAACGGAACAATCTTCACGCCGTTGTATTCCACCTCGTCGATGCGGGCCATACCGATGTTCTGAATAACACGCAAGTGGGTGAGGTACTCCTGACCGAAGGTCATCCAGAAGCGCGCACGCTTGATGGTGGGGTAGTTCTTCACCAATGACTCCAACTCCTCGTGGTAGAGCAGGTAAGAGTCGCGCGGACCGATGTTCGGGTAGGTCAGGTCCTTATGAATCTCCATCGGCTGAGTGGTTACCCACTGACCGTTCTCGTAGTAACGTCCGTTCTGGGTAATCTCACGGATGTTGATCTCCGGATTGAAGTTGGTGGCAAATGCCTTGTGGTGATTGCCCGCGTTGCAATCCACGATATCCAGATACTGAATCTCGTCGAAGTGGTGTTTAGCGGCATACGCAGTGTACACACCGCTGACACCCGGGTCGAATCCGCAACCGAGGATGGCGGTCAAACCTGCCTCTTCGAAGCGTTTCTTATAGGCCCATTGCCAACTATATTCAAAGTGAGCTACATCTTTCGGCTCATAATTGGCCGTATCCAGATAGTTGACACCGGTCTGCAAGCAGGCCTCCATGATGGTCAAATCCTGGTAGGGAAGTGCTACGTTGATGACGATGTCCGGACGGAAACTGTTGAACAAAGCTACCAACTCGTCTACATTGTCTGCATCCACCTGAGCGGTCTTGATAGAAGGATTGCCGATGGCTTTCACCACTGCGTCGCATTTTGATTTGGTGCGACTGGCAATCATGATGTCTGTAAAGACATCCGGATTCTGTGCCACTTTATGCGCAACAACGGTACCTACGCCTCCTGCGCCAATAATTAAAACTTTACCCATTTTAATCTTGATAAGTTTGGTTATTATACATTGTTTACTTTGGGCAAAAATACGATTTTATTTTAAGATATTCACTGCTGTTTTTGTTATTTCTTTCGTCTTATTTTTAAAATTTGGAAGTTGGATAGTTAACTTTTGTCAATAGAGGCGTTGAGGCTCTGTGATTTGACGAAGATATCTTACCTTTGCAGGGAGAAAAAAGATATTGAATCTAAACCTATAAAAGTAGAAAGTATATGAAAAAAGTAGTGATGGGATGCTTGCTGGCTGTCGGTCTCTTTGGGGCAGCTTGTTCTCAGAAAACGCTCAACACTTCGTTGGCGGGCGAATGGGATATCGTGTCGGTAAATGGTAAAACGGTGGATGCGGCCATGGTGGAAGAGGCTCCGTACATTGGTTTTAACTATGCGGAAAACAAAGCGTACGGTACAGCCGGATGCAATCGTTTCTTCGCAGGCTTTGCACTCGACTCGGTGGCTTCTACGCTGAGCTTCGACCATGCGGGGGCTACACGTATGATGTGTGCCAACATGGAGGTGGAGGACCAGATTCTGGCGGCCATGAACGAGATTGTGAGCTATAAAGTGCTGAAAAACGGTGATGTGGAGTTGCTGGATGCTAAGGGTGCTTCCCTGATGCAGCTGAGCAAACGCTAGACACGCGGAACAATTCTTTAAGAAATAAGACGGAATGACGGAATAAAAAGTGAGGCTCTGTAGGCGGAATCTCACTTTTTTTATGTATGTTTGTGCCAATAAATTTGAATCGATCATGAATCTTAAATTAAGACTTCTTCTGATGAACTTCCTGCAGTTTGCGGTGTGGGGCGCGTACCTCACCTCCATGGGAAGTTTCTTGGTGAATGTAAATCTATCCGGTAGCATCGGCTGGTTCTATGCCATGCAGGGTATTGTTTCCATATTTATGCCGGCGTTGATTGGCATCGTGGCCGACCGCTGGGTGCCGGCGCAACGGATGTTGGGCATCTGTCACTTGGTGGCTGCTATCTTTATGGCGGCTGTGGCGGGTGCTTCTTACTACGGCTTGAGCACGACGGGTACGGTGAGCTTCCCGCTCATCTTTACGCTCTACTCGCTGAGCGTGGCGTTCTACATGCCTACACTGGCGCTCTCTAACTCGGTGGCTTACTCGGCATTGGAAGGGGCAGGCATGGATACCATCGCGCACTTCCCGCCCATCCGTGTCTTCGGTACGGTGGGTTTCATCTGCTCAATGTTGTTCGTGGATGCTATGGGCTATCAAACCACCTATGCGCAGTTCTTGGTTTCTGCCGTGCTGAGCTTGGTGCTGGCGGTCTATGCACAGACGTTGCCGCCGTGTCCGGTGAATCATTCGGCTCAGAAGAAGAGCCTGACGGAAGCGTTGGGCTTGCGTGCATTTACGCTGTTTAAGCAGAAAAAGATGGCGCTCTTCTTCCTCTTCTCCATGTTGCTGGGTGTCTCTTTGCAGATTACCAACGGTTTTGCCAATCCGTTTATCACGAGCTTCAAGGGTCAACCGGAGTTTGCGGATGCTTTCGGCGCGAACCATGCGAATGCGTTGATTTCGCTCTCGCAGATGTCTGAGACGCTCTGTATCTTGTTGATTCCTTTCTTCTTGCGTCGCTTTGGTATCAAGGTGGTGATGCTGATTGCCATGTTTGCCTGGGTGGGTCGTTTCGCCTTCTTCGGCTTGGGCGATCCGGGCAACGGTGTATGGCTTTTCATCCTCTCGATGATTGTCTACGGTGTGGCATTCGACTTCTTTAATGTCTCCGGTTCGCTCTTTGTGGATAAGGAGACGGATCCGTCAATTCGCTCCAGTGCGCAGGGTCTCTTTATGATCATGACCAACGGTTTGGGCGCTACCATCGGTACGCTGACGGCGCAGCAGATTGTGAACTGCTTTACGCACTCGGTGGAGGTAGATGGCCAGTTCTATACCGTGGGCGACTGGAGTACGGTGTGGTTCATCTTTGCTGCCTACGCTTTGGTGGTGGCGGTGCTCTTCGCACTGGTATTCAGATATAAACATCAACCGAATCGTTAAGATATGCATCTTTTTTATACCCCCGAAATAAAAATAAAGAGTGAGCTGCCTGAAGAAGAGGCGGCTCACTGTGTTCGTGTGCTGCGCTTGTCGCAGGGCGACGAGATTATGCTGACGGATGGCGTGGGCTCTTTCTATCGCGCGGAGATTACAACGGCCACCAACAAACGGTGCCTTTTTGCGGTGAAGGAGGAGCTGCCGCAGGAGCCTTTCTGGAAGGGGCACTTGCATCTGGCCATGGCGCCTACGAAGAATATGGACCGCACGGAGTGGTTCGCGGAGAAGGCGACGGAGATTGGCTTTGACGAGCTGACTTTCCTGAACTGCCGATTCTCGGAGCGTAAGGTGATTAAGACGGAGCGCATTGATAAGATTTTGGTGTCGGCCATGAAGCAGTCGCTGAAGGCGCGCAAGCCGGTGCTGAATGAGATGACGGACTTTATGGAGTTTATCCGTCGCCCGTGGAGTGGGGGCAAGTTTATTGCTCACTGCTACGAGGGCGAGAAGGTGTCGCTGCAGTCGGCACTGAAGCCGGACGAGGATGCGCTGGTGCTGATTGGTCCGGAGGGCGACTTTAGTCAGGAGGAGGTGGCGGCAGCTTTGCAGCAGGGCTTCCAACCGATTACGCTGGGGCGCTCACGTCTGCGCACGGAGACGGCGGCGCTGGTGGCTTGTCACTTGATGAATCTGGCGCATCAGGGTTAAATTGTTTGAAAAATTGCAGAGGTACAAAGATTTAGCTATCTTTGCAACTGATTAGCGGTCGGGCTGTTCCGACAGCTTTTAATAAAAACGCTTGGATGAAACGTAGAAAGTACATTTCCTATTTCTTGCTGATGGTCAGCTTCGTGATGCTGGTGGCGGCGGTCTTTCCGCACCATCACCACTTGGCGCGTATCTGCTGGCAGGAGGATAAGGAGCTCTTCGCTTGCGAGGATGCTTCGTGTACTTGCTGCGACCATGCGGAGGGAACGTGTAACCACCATTCCGACTCGAATCCTTGTGAGCAGGACTGTGTGACGAAGTTCTCCTTCTCGGTGCTCTCGGCTCAGACGGTGTGCCACGTGCCGAGTTTCTCGCTCTTTACTTGGGCCTATGCGCCCATCCATTTATTGCTGTTCGAGCCGGTGGAAGTGCCGGACGAATCGCTCACTACATTTTATCTAGAACGTTTACACGCTGTTTCACTCTATTCCACCGGTGGGTTCAGAGCGCCTCCTTGTGCTTGATTTTCAAGCATCACGAGGGGAACTTTCGTGGGTGCACGATTGTTGATAATGTATGAATCCATTCAAATAAATAGAAGTAGATAACAGATGAATAAAAAATATTTTTGGGGAGTGGCTTATGCTGCAGCTCTCCTTCTTTCCGCATCTTGTGCTTCCGGTTCCGGCAGTCAGGAGGATCACGACCATGATCATGAACACGGCGAACATGCTGAACACGCTGAAGGTTCCGACGAAATTGTATTGACTCCCGAGAAGGCGAAGGCGGCCGGCGTGGAGGTAGCGGAGGTGCATCCGCAGAGTTTCCGTATGGTGATTCCCGCCACGGGACAGGTGTTGGCTTCGCAGGCTGACGAGACAACGGTGGTGGCTAATGTGGCCGGTATGGTCTCTTTCGGCGGCTCGCTGACAGAGGGCATGAGTGTGGGCCGCGGAGCTACATTGCTCTCTATCTCTACCGCTCACACGGCGGAGGGCGATCCGGGTCAACGGGCGCGCATCGCTTATGAGGCGGCTAAACAGGAGTATGAGCGTGCTTCGCGTCTGGCGGTGAACAAGATTGTTTCTGAGCGCGAACTGGCGCAGGCAAAACAGAATTATGAGAATGCCAAACTGACTTACAACGCTTTGGCGGGACAGTCGCGCGGCGGTGGTCGTCAGGCAATGACGGCGCCGATAGCGGGCTTTGTGAAGAATTGCTACGTGAAGGAGGGCGACTACGTGAATGTGGGTCAGCCGTTGGTGAGCATCTCGCAGAACAAGAAGCTGTTCTTGCGCGCGGAGGTGTCAGAGAAATACTACGGTCAGCTGAATCGCATCCAGTCGGCCAACTTCAAAACTCCCTATGATAATAAGGTGTATGCGCTCGACGAACTGGGCGGCCGCGTGCTCTCTTACGGTAAGGCAACGGATGCCGACGCTTTCTTTATCCCGGTCACTTTCGAGTTTGACAACAAGGGTGAAGTGGTGCCGGGTAGTCTCGTGGAGGTCTACTTGCTCTCTGACGAGATGGCCGGCCAGTGGGTGTTGCCGAAGAGTGCAATTACCGAAGAGCAGGGACTCTTCTTCATCTATCTGCAGCTCGACGAAGAGGGCTACAAGAAGCAGGAGGTCACGGTGGGTGTCGACAATGGCAACGAGGTGCAGATTCTCTCCGGACTGAAGGAGGGCGACCGCGTGGTGACGAAGGGTGCTTATCAGGTGAAACTGGCTTCGGCTTCGAACGCGATCCCTGCACATAATCACGAACATTAATCGGGAGGAGTGGCACTATGTTGAATAAAATCATCTATTTTTCGCTCCACAACCGTATCTTGATCTTGGCCGCTGCCATGCTGCTCTTTGTGTGCGGCACTTACACGGCCTTGCATACGGAGGTGGATGTCTTCCCCGACTTGAACGCGCCGACGGTGGTCATCATGACTGAAGCCAACGGTATGGCGGCCGAGGAGGTGGAGCAGCTGGTGACTTTCCCTGTGGAGACTTCCGTAAACGGTGCGACGCATGTGCGCCGTGTGCGTTCTTCTTCCACCAACGGCTTTTCGGTGGTTTGGGTGGAGTTCGACTGGGGCACGGATATCTATCTGGCGCGTCAGATTGTCTCTGAGAAGTTGGCGCTGGTGGGCGAGGAGCTCCCTGCCAATGTGAACAAACCGACCATGGGTCCGCAGTCGTCCATCCTGGGCGAGCTGATGATTATCGGCTTGACAGCGGATTCCACTTCGATGCTCGACTTGCGTACGCTGGCCGACTGGACCATCCGTCCGCGTCTGCTCTCTATGGGTGGCGTGGCACAGGTGGCTGTGCAAGGCGGTGATATCAAGGAGTATCAAATTAACCTCAAGCCTGAGCGCATGAAGCATTACGGCGTGACGCTTGATGAGGTGATGGGGGCAACCCGCGGCATGAACCGCAATGCCAACGGTGGTGTGTTGTATGAGTATGACAACGAGTATATCGTGCGCGGCGTGCTGGCTTCGCACAACATTGATGAACTGGCGCGTACGCTGGTGAAACGTGTCAACGGTAAACCGGTGCTGCTGGAGGATGTGGCCGACGTAGGTATCGGCAGTCAGCAGCCGAAGCTGGGTACGGCCTCGGTGGAGGGTAAACCGGCGGTGCTGATTACGGTGACCAAACAGCCGAAGATTGGTACCATCGACCTGACCGACAAGCTGGATGAGGCGATGGAGGATTTGAAGCAGAACTTGCCGGCGGATGTGAAGGTGCATACCGATATCTTCCGCCAGTCGAAGTTTATCGAGAGCTCCATCGGCAATGTGCGCAGCTCGCTCTTTGAGGGTGCTTTCTTCGTGGTGATTGTCCTGGTGCTCTTCCTGGCGAATGCCCGCACCACCATCATCTCCTTGATTACCCTGCCGCTTTCGTTGCTGGTTTCCATCTGCGTGATTCACCTGATGGGACTCACCATCAATACGATGAGTTTGGGTGGTATGGCCATCGCCATCGGTTCTTTGGTGGACGATGCCATTGTCGATGTGGAGAACGTTTGGCGCAAGTTGCGCGAGAACCGTCAGTTGCCTGCCGATCAGCAGTTGCCGATTAAGCAAATCGTCTTCGATGCCTCCAAGGAGGTGCGTATGCCTATCTTGAACTCTACGCTGATTATCATTGTCAGCTTCGTACCGTTGTTCTTCCTCTCCGGCATGGAGGGACGAATGCTGGTGCCGCTGGGTATCGCCTTTATCGTGGCACTTTGTGCTTCTACGGTGGTGGCGCTGACCTTGACGCCGGTGCTTTGTAGCTACCTGCTGGGCGGAAAGAGTACCGACCGTCTGCCGAAGGAGGGCAAGCTCTCCACTTGGTTGCGCGGGGTGTATGAGAAGGCGTTGCGCGGTGCTTTGGCGCGTCCGAAGAAAGTGCTGGGCGGTACCATCGCGCTCTTTGTGGTGGCTTTGTTGCTCTTCTTTACATTGGGCCACAGCTTCCTGCCGTCGTTCAATGAGGGCTCTTTCACCATCAACGTCAGTTCGTTGCCGGGTATCTCTCTGGAGGAGAGCGACCGCATGGGACGTCGGGCGGAGGAGTTGCTGCTGAGCATTCCCGAGATTCAGACGGTGGCGCGTAAGACCGGTCGTGCAGAGCTCGACGAGCATGCGCTGGGTGTGAATACTTCGGAGATTGAGGCGCCGTTCGTACTCTCCAAACGTTCGCGTAAGGAGTTGACGGCGGAGGTGCGCGAGAAACTTTCTACCTTGAGTGGTGCCAACATAGAAATCGGTCAGCCGATTAGTCACCGTATGGATGCCATGCTGAGTGGTACCAAGGCGAGCATCGCCATCAAACTGTTCGGTACCGACCTGAACAAGATGTTTGCGCTGGGTAATCAGATTAAGAATGCCATCTCGGAGGTGGAAGGCGTGGTCGACTTGAACGTGGAGCAGCAGATTGAGCGTCCGGAACTGAACATCGTTCCGAAGCGTGAGATGCTGGCCCGCTACGGCATCACCTTGCCCGAGTTCGAGGAGTTCGTCGCCGTGAATATGGGTGGCGAAACGGTGTCGCAGGTATACGAGGAGGGCAAGTCGTTCAACCTCGTGGTACGTGCCGCTGATGCGCGCAAGAGTACCATCGACCAGGTGCGCGAACTGATGATGGATACGCCGGAGGGAAAGATTCCGTTGCACTATGTGGCCGACGTGCGTTCTTCGATGGGTCCGAACACCATCAGTCGTGAGAATGTGAAACGTAAGATTGTTATCTCTGCCAACACTTCCGGACGTGACGTGCGCAGCGTGGTGGAGGATATTCAAGACCATATTGCGAAGGAGATTACTTTGCCCGAGGGATATTATGTGGAGTACGGTGGACAGTTTGAGAGCGAACAATCAGCTTCCAGAACCTTGCTGCTTACCTCTATTATTTCTATCTTTGTCATCTTCTTGTTGCTCTATTCTGAGTTCAAGCATCTGGGACAGAGTGCCATCATCTTGTTGAACCTTCCGTTGGCATTGATTGGTGGTGTCTTCGCGTTGCTGATTACCACCGGCGAGCTGAGTATTCCGGCCATCATCGGTTTCATCTCACTCTTCGGTATCGCCACGCGTAACGGTATGTTGCTGGTAACCCACTACAACTTGTTGCGCAGCGAGGGTATGCCGCTCTATGAAAGTGTGGTGAAAGGCTCGCTCGACCGTCTGAACCCGATTCTGATGACGGCGCTTTCATCGGCGTTGGCGATGATTCCGCTGGCGGTGAACGGCGACTTGGCAGGTAACGAGATTCAGAGTCCGATGGCCAAAGTGATTTTGGGTGGACTTTTAACCTCTACGTTTTTGAACGGTTTTATCATTCCGATTGTTTATATCGCGATGAATCATAAAAAAGGAAAAGAAGTATGCGAATGAAATGGTTAGTGGCTGCCTTTCTGGGAGGCTGCCTCACAATGCAAGCGCAGTCGCTCTCGCTGGAGCAGGCGCTGCAACAAATCGAACAGAATAACAAGTCCCTGCAGGCGACACGTCAGCAGACGAATGCTTTGCAGCTGGGCACGAAGATAGAAAATAATCTGGCGAACCCGGAGGCGGAATATATCTATATGTTCGGTCGCCCGTATGATGAACGCAACGAGTCGGAATTGAACTTGACACAGTCGTTCGACTTTCCCACACTGTATGCTTCGCGCCGCAACTACGGCAAGTTGCAGAGTCGTGCGTATGAGAGTCGCTACAGTGCCGCCCGCTGCAACTTGCTGCTGCAGGCAAAGGAACTCTGTCTGGAGATGATCTGCTTGCAGAAACGCAAGGCGCTCATCGACTATTACACCAACTATGTGGACTCGCTGGTGAACCTCTACGAGAAGAAACTGGAGGCAGGCGATGCCAATGTGATTGAGGTCAACAAGGTGAAGATGGAGTATATGGCGGTGCGCAGTCAGCAGGCCAGCAACGATGCGGAGTATCGCAAGGCACTTCAGGAGCTGATTGCCATGAACGGAAATCTGCCGATTGCCTATGACGAGAAGGAGTATCCCGTTTCGCCTTTGCTTCCTCGTTATGAGGAGGTGCGCGATGAGGCTTTCGCAGCCGACTACGAATTGCTGTCGGCCGGTCAGGAGCATGAGGCAGCGCTGAAGGGCATTCAGGTGCAGAAGGGTGGCTGGCTCCCGAAATGGTCGGTGGGCTATCGTCGCAGCGGTACCATCGGTACGGAGTTCAGCGGCTTTATCGTGGGTGCTTCCATTCCTATCTTCGAGAATAAGAACAAGGTGAAACAGGCGAAGGCCGAGGCGAAGAGCGCTGAACTGTTGCAACAGGAGACTGCCTTGCAGCTGGAGGCGAAGTTGCAGGGCGATTACAACGAGGCGGTGAAGTTGCAGAAGGCATTGAGCTTCTACGACTACTCCCTGATGGGCCGCACGCTGCAATATCTGCGTCAGTCGCTCAACGAGGGACAGATTTCGCTGCTCACTTACTTCACGGAGGCTACGCCCATCGTGCAGGAACAGATGAACTATGTCGACCTGGAATGCCGCTATCAGCAGGCATTGGCTCGCTTGTATAAGCATCGCTTGTAAGCCCCTCTTGGGAGTTGCATGAATAGCAACGCAACGTCGTTGCATAAGATAAGTGCTTCCATCTTTCTTTCCGAAACCGTTAATGACGGTCGGAAAGAAGGATGGAAGTCTTCTCTTAAGGGGTAAAACCGTACAATTTTACTGTTTTTGTGCAAAATATGCGAAGAGTATTCATTTTTCATCCAAACTTGTGTATCTTTGCACTACAAATTAATTTGAGAACAGATGCCATTGAATTTACCAGACAAACTGCCGGCCATTGAGTTGCTGAAGCAGGAGCATATCTTCGTGATAGATCACTCCCGTGCCAGTCAGCAAGATATTCGACCTTTAAAGATTGTCATCTTGAACCTGATGCCTTTAAAGATCACCACTGAGACGGATTTGATTCGACTCTTGTCGAACACGCCGTTACAGCTGGAGATTTCTTTCATGAAGCTGAAGAGTCATACCTCCAAAAATACCCCCATCGAGCACATGAAGGCTTTTTATAAGGACTTTGAATTGCTGCGCGAGGAGCGTTTTGACGGTATGATCGTCACGGGTGCGCCCGTGGAGCAGATGGATTTTGAGCAGGTCACCTACTGGAACGAGATTCAGGAGGTGTTCGACTGGGCCCGTACGCATGTCACTTCTACGCTCTTTATCTGTTGGGCGGCACAGGCGGGCTTATACCACTATTATGGCATTCCCAAATATCCGTTGGAAAAGAAGATGTTCGGTGTCTTCGCTCACCACATGAATCAGCCGCATTTGCCCATCTTCCGTGGGTTTGATGATGTGTTCTATGTGCCTCATAGCCGTCACACGGAGCTGCACCGCGAGGATATCCTCAAGGTGAAAGGGCTCGACTTGGTGGCGGAGTCGGACGAGTCGGGCGTCTATATGATTATGGCGCGCGGCGGTCGTGAGATTTTTGTGACCGGTCACTCGGAATACTCACCCGATACGTTGGATGCCGAGTATCACCGCGACCTGGCCAAGGGCTTGCCCATAGAGATGCCGAAGAACTATTATCGGGATAATAATCCGGAAAATGAACCGCTGGTCCGTTGGAGAGCGCATGCCAACTTGCTCTTCTCCAACTGGCTGAACTACTATGTATATCAGGAAACTCCTTTTGACGTCAATCAAATTCGATAACGTATGGAAGTGAGACGGATAGAACTGCTGGCTCCGGCGAAGAACCTGGAGTGCGGCATGGAGGCCGTGAATCACGGCGCGGATGCGGTCTACATTGGTGGCCCGCAGTTTGGCGCGCGTGCAGCGGCGGGCAATTCCCTGGAAGATATTGCAAAGCTGGTGGAGTATGCACATCTCTACCGCGTGAAGGTGTACGTCACGGTGAACACCATCCTGAAAGAGGAGGAGTTGCCGCAGACGGAGGCGATGATTTGGTCGCTCTATCGGGCGGGTGTGGATGCGTTGATTGTGCAGGACATGGCCATCACGCAGATGAACTTGCCGCCCATCGCGCTGCATGCCAGCACCCAGATGGACAGTCGCACGCCGGAGAAGGTGAAGTTCCTGACGGAAGCGGGCTTTGAGCAGGTGGTGCTGCCGCGCGAGTTTACCTTGGAACAGATTCGACGGATGCACGAGGTGACACCGGTGCCCTTGGAGGTCTTCGTGCATGGCGCGTTGTGCGTCAGCTACAGTGGTCAGTGCTACGTGTCGCAAGCTTGCTTCGGACGCAGTGCCAACCGCGGCGAGTGCGCGCAATTCTGTCGTCTGAGTTTCGATATGCAGGATGCTACGGGCAAGGTGATTGCCAAGAATAAGCACCTGCTCTCTCTGAAAGATTTGAATTTAAGTGACCGACTGGAGGAATTGCTGGATGCGGGTGCCTCTTCGCTCAAGATAGAGGGACGCCTGAAGGAGGTGGCTTACGTGAAGAACGTGACGGCCTACTATCGTCAGCGTCTGGATGCCATCTTCAAGCGTCGCAAGGAGTATGTAAGGGCCTCTTCGGGCAGGGTGCAAACCACCTTTACGCCACTGTTGGAGAAGAGTTTCAACCGGGGCTTTACGCATCACTTCCTGGAGGGACGCTCGGCGGATATCTTCTCTTTTGATACTCCGAAATCGCTCGGCGAGGAGGTGGGTACGGTGAAGGAGATTCGCGGTAACTACCTGACGGTGGCAGGCGTGAAGGCTTTCCACAACGGCGACGGTCTTTGCTATCTGGATGAGAAGGGGGTGTTGCACGGCTTCCGCGTGAACCGGGTGGACAACAACAAGCTCTATCCGCAGGAGATGCCGCGTATTGCTCCGCGTACCAAGCTTTACCGCAACTTTGATCAGGAGTTCGACAAGGTGATGCAGCGCAAATCGGCCGAGCGAAAACTGGCGGTGTCGGTGCATCTGGGTGAAACGGATCACGGTTTTACGCTTACATGGACGGATGAGGATGGCAACCGCCTGACACAGTCGTTCGAGGCGAAGAAGGAATTGGCTCGCAGTGAGCAGCTGGCGCAGATTCGCACGCAGTTGGGCAAGTTGGGTAACACGCCTTTTGAACTGAAGGAGGTGACGAGCGACTGGACCGACAATTGGTTTGTGCCCTCTTCGGCGTGGTCGGATTGGCGACGCCAAGGGGTGGAGCGGTTGTTGCAACTGCGCAAGACCAACTACCGGACGGAGGGTAAACGTTGGCAGTCGACTTCGCATTCTTACCCGCTGAAGCAACTGACTTATCTGGGGAATGTGATGAACTCGAAGGCGGAGGCTTTCTATCGCCAACATGGGGTGGAGCAGATAGAACCGGCTTTTGAGAAGGTGGCTCAGCGTGAGGTGCCTTTGATGTTCTGCAAGCACTGTCTGCGCTTCAGCATGGGGTGGTGCCCCAAACAGCAGCAGGGACGCTCGTCTTATCGGGAGCCTTACTACTTGGTGGCTTCCGACGGGAAACGGTTCCGCCTGGAGTTTGATTGTAAATTATGTCAAATGAAACTATATCATGAGGAGGACGCGCCTAGGGGGTAAAGGGGTGCTGGGGTACATCGTCGGACTGCTTTGTCTGCTGACTTCTTGTCATGTGCCTGTGCAGGATGCTTCGGATTGGAACTTGACTCCGGAGCAGCAGGACTCTTTGCGTTTTTTGGCGCAGCACCACTATGTGCGTAATGATAACTTTCTGGTGACTACTGATTCGCTTCGGCTCTATGTGGATATGCTGAGCGAAGATCAGGAGGTGGTGCAGAAACAGGACGAACTGGTGGTGGCGGATTATCGGTTGGTGGTGGGCACCGACAGCTTGACGACGGTGTGGATTCAGGTGGCGCGCGACCAGCAGACGATTGGCTGGGTGGAGGAGAGTGAACTGCTCCGCAGTGTGGTGCCGGTGAATCCAATCTCTCGTTTCATCTATCTCTTCGGACAGTGGCGCCCGGTGGTCTTCTTGATTTTCTGCTTGCTCTTCCTTACTTTCTACGGCATTCGCAAGGCGCACCGACGTACGGCTTTGCGCACCTCCTTGAGGGAAGTCGACTATTTCTACCCGGTGACGGTGATTTTTATGGTGGCGTGCACGGCTTCGCTCTATGGCGCCATTCAGCGCTTTGCTCCCGAGTTGTGGAAGCACTACTACTTTCATCCGTCGCTCAATCCCTTCGATTGGCCGCTCTCCATGGCGCTCTTCCTGGTGGGGCTGTGGATGATTGCTTTGCTGGTGCTGGCAATGATGGAGCAGCTGAAGCATCAAACGGATGTCACCACGTTCTTCTTCTGCCTCTTCGGTACCGCGGGCATCTGCCTCTTGTGCTACCTCTTCTTCTCGGTGGCCATCTACTATTACATCGGCTATCCCTTACTGCTCCTGCTGGCATGCGGCGCATGGAAAATGATTCGCTCCGCAAGGTGCGGCTATCTGTGCGGCGCTTGTGGCCGTAAGATTTCCCAAAAAGGGAAGTGTCCGTACTGCGGAGCGATCAATGAATAATGTCTATTTTGCTTTGGATGCCTTCAGCAACCGCTTCAGCTCCTTCCTCGGAACCTTGCAAATCGTGCCGTGCTTGTGGAGGCGCGGAATGCGTACACTGTCGGTCAGCGTGGTGAAGTGTTGGAAATCCTTCGTGCCGGTGGCTCCGTAGATATACTTCCGGTAGAGGTCATAGTAGATAAGATACTCATCGCCCACCTTCGTGACGCAAGGTCCCTCCGACCACTCCTCGGTGAAGGGTTCGGAAGCCGCCGAGAACGGTCCCTCGGGGGAGGTCGCAAAGGTCACCTTCAGATTACTATGTCCCGGTTTGCGGTTATCCTTCACCACCATCACATAATCCTTCTCGCCCCGTTGGAGCAGGTAACCGTCGATGCAGCTGAACCCCGGGTCATACAGCAACTTCGCCTGCGTAAAAGTCTCGAAGTCCTTCGTCGTCGTGTAGTAGAGACGGTAGTAATCCTTCTGCTCCTTCTCGAACGCGATGCAAGTGCTGTCGGGCACCAGCGACGAGTAGATAATCATGTATTGCTCCTTCTGCTCATCATAGAAAAGCTCGGGCGCCCATACGTTGTAAGTGTCGGGCAGATGATCCATCACCGGGACGCGCTTCACGTTCGACCAGTGCATCAAGTCCTTCGACTCAGCGTAACCGAAGCCGCGGTCCTTGCGCCAAGCGATGGTCCACACCAAGTGGTAGGTGCCGTCCTTGCCCCGCCAGATAGAGGGGTCGCGCATAATCTTGTCGCCCAATGTAGGCTGCAGCCAAGTACCCGGGATGCTGTCCCAGTTGCGTCCGTCGTCACTATACAAATAGCGGAGTCCGGCATCAGCCGGCTCGTGAAAGGAGGTAAACAGGTAAGCCTCCTTATGCACTGTGGAGCACGCTCCACAAAGGAAAAGCGTGCCCCACAGCGGTAAAGTTCTTAAAACTCGTTGTATCCGATTCATATCATTCAGTTACTTTCTTTTCTTAAACAGCGATGTCAGAGAGGCCAACAAGAAGCCCACGAAGAAGATGAGCATCGTACCGAAGACGATGGCCAGATAGCCATGAATCGGCGATAAGTGCCATCCGAAGTAGCTGTTGAGCCAGTCGGAGAGGGAGATGCGGAATATCAGCAGAATACCGCAAACTACACCAATCAGCGCATGTACATTGTTGGCTTTCTTACAGATGTAACCCAGCAGGAACAGACCCAGCATACCGCCGCTGAAGATGGACGAGAGAATCCACCATGCATCCAGAATGCTCTCCACGTTCAGCAAGGCGATGGCAATCAGGATGCCCAACACGCCCACCACGGCGCTACCCACCTTCAACACGATGAGTTGCTCACGGTCGGACGCATCCTTGCGGAAACGTTTGTAGTAGTCGGTCAGGATGATGGTTGACGAGCTCGTCACACTGGTGGCCACGGTACTCATACCCGCAGCGAAGATAGAAGCAATCAAGAGTCCCGTCATACCCACCGGCAGTTGATGCACGATGAAGTAGGGGAACACATAGTCCGCTTTCAAATCCTCCGCCGGAAGCAAGTCGGGGTAGACTTGATAGTAGGCATAGAGCGAGGTACCGATGAGGAAGAAGATGGCAGAAACCGGAATAAACAGGTAGCCGCCGAAGAGGGCGGAGAACTTCGCCGACTTCTCACTCTTGGCTGTGTGGTAGCGTTGTACGTAGTTCTGATCCACACCGTAATTCTGCAAATTAATGAAGATACCATAAATCAAGCAGACCCAGAAAGTCGATTGGGTCAAGTCCAAGCTCAGGTCGCCCAGGTAGAACTTGTTGTTGGCCGAGGCAATCTCAAACGTTTGCTGCGGGCCCTCCGGCATCGAGAAGAGCAGGATGAGCAGGCAGGCCAAGGCACCACCAATCAAGATGAATCCCTGAATGGCCTCCGTCCAGATGACCGCCTTGATGCCGCCCAACATCGAGTAGATGATGATGGCCACACTCGTGATGATAATCACCATCTGAATGTTCCATCCCATCAGGATGTTCATCGGCAGCGCCAGCAAGAAGAGGATAGAGCCCATACGTGCAATCTGAGTCAGCAGGTAGCAAGCCGAGGCGTAGAGCCGAGCCCACGCTCCGAAGCGCTGTTCCAGGAAACTATAGGCGGAGACACTGCCCATGCTTCGATAGAAGGGGACAAAGTACTTCGCCGCAAAGAACGAGGCAATCGGAATGGAAACGCTGAACACAAAGGCGTTCCAGTCGCCTGCATACGCCTTTCCGGGGTATCCCAGGTAACTGATACTACTTACATAGGTCGAGAAAATGGACATTCCCACCACCCATCCGGGCAGACTTCTTCCCGCAGAGGTGAAGTCGTCCGAGGAGGCCTTCTTATTGAAGAAGGAGCATCCGAAGACTACGATACCTCCGGTGAAGAGCAGAAATATAATCAGGTCAATAATATGCATATTCGGTGTTTTTCAGGTGAATGAACGGTTATACAATCTGTAATCTCTTTGTTTGGTTTAGAAAATCAATTTGCCATTCTCAATGGGTAAAGCGGCCAATGCCTGACGAATCTTCTCGCGCTCCGGCTCGTTGAATTTGTGGAACGGAGCTGCTACAAAGTCGTCGTTGATGATGCCCAGTAACGACAACGCGCACTTCAGTCCCTTCAAGTAGCTGGAACCGTGCTGGCCCACTGTATAGATAGAGGCGCTGATCTGCATAATCAGTTTCTGCAGTCGGTTCACCTCGGCCAGGTTGCCTGCTTTGGCTGCGTTATACATGCTGACGTAGAGCTCGGGGAACATATTGGCACCACCGTTGATACCACCATTCGCACCCAGCAATACACACTCGCCCGTCACCTCCTCCGGACCCATCAGCATGGCGAAGTCGGGACGATCTTGCATGATGTTCATCACCGATTGGAAATAGACAGTGTTGGCAGAACTATCTTTGAAACCAACTACCTGTGGATTCTGTGCAATGCGCTTGATGGTGGCAGGGGCGAAGTTTACCTTCACGTGCGACGGCATGTTATATAAGAAGACCGGCAACGGCAGCTGCGGAATCAACTCTTCATAGAACTCAGCCAACTCCGGTTGTCCGGGTGCAAAGTAGTAGGGAGGAGCGGATACCACGCCCGACGCTCCGCATTCGGCAGCTACGTTCGCCAACTTGATACTCTCCACCAAAGAGGTATCCGTGATGCAAGCCAAGAGGGGCAAGCGTCCGTTGTTGATGCGACATGCTTCGCGAATCATCTCCTGACGGAGACGGTAACTAAGACTCTGTTCCTCACCGGTTGTTCCCAATACGAACAAACCGTGTACACCACCGGCAATCAAATGCTCAATCAATCGTTCCAAACTCTCGACGTCCAGGGTGTCGTTACCTTTTAAAGGGGTCACCAGCGGTGGAATGATACCGCTAAGTGGGTTCTTAAAAGCGTTTTTCATGAAATAATGATATTTAAAAAATAGAATTTTTATTTTACTTTCGTGTACAAAACTATAAAATATATTTGGTAAATTTGCATTTGGATGTGATTTATTCCACACGATTTATAAATTTACCCAATAATCGTTGAAAAACGAGCCGATAAACGTATGAAAACAAAACTGATTCCTGTGGGCTTTGTGATGGCCCTTTTATCCTTGTGTACTGCTTGCAAGACCGCGGTCGCTCCGGCGGCAGAGGTGGTGATTCCTCAGCGCGAGCAAGTGGGTGCTCTTTGTATGCCCGACACCATTGCGCCGGTGCAGGCGCCTTTTGAGATGCCCGACTTCCGTCGTCCTGTGTTCCCTGACTACACGCAGACGCTGCAGGCGGATGCCAATACGTTGGTGACTGCCTCCATTCAGCAGTGCATCGATGAAGTGAGCGCGCATGGCGGTGGTACGGTGGTGATTCCTTCGGGTATTTGGAACACGGGTCGTATCGAACTGAAGAGTAATGTCAACCTGCATCTGGAGGAGGGCGCCGAGCTCCACTTCAGTGGGGATATCAAGGATTACCTGCCGGCGGTGCTGACGCGCAACGAGGGCGTGGAGGTCTACTCGCTGGGTGCTTTGATTTATGCCAACGGTCAGCAGAACATTGCCTTGACCGGAAAAGGTAAGTTGGTGGGCCCTGCACGCGACTGTGAGATTCAGCAGCGCCAGATGAGCGGCGGCGTGGTTGAGGAGTATATTAAAGTGGAAACTCCGGTGGAGGAGCGTGTGTACGATGGCTCCAACAACGGACAGGTCTTCCTGCCGATGTTTGTCTCTCCCATCCATTGTCAGCAGGTGTTCATCGAGGGCGTTACCTTAGAGAATACGCCTTTCTGGAATGTGGTGCCTGTCTATTGCGACCAGGTAATCATCCGCGGTATCACTGTTCATTCGGTGGGTATCCCGCGTGGTGACGGTATTGATATCGAATCTTCGAAGAATGTCTTGATTGAGTATAGCACGCTGAGCTGCGGCGACGACTGTTTCACAATGAAGGCGGGTCGTTGCGAGGATGGCTTGCGCGTGAATCGTCCGTCGGAGAATATTGTGGTTCGCTACTGCCTGGCCGAGAAGGGACACGGCGGTATCACGTGCGGCAGTGAGACGGCGGGTATGATTCGTCGACTCTATGTGCACGATTGTGTGTTTGACGGCACCGGCACCGGCTTGCGTTTCAAGACGCGTCGTAACCGGGGTGGTGGCGGAGAGTACCTCTACTATGAGCGTATCCGTATGAACTTGACGGGTCAGGCTTTTGTCTGGGATATGTTGGGTAGCAAGACTTTCGTAGGCGAGTTGGCAGTTCGTCACCCCGCCCGTGAAATCGGTCCGCTGACCCCGGCTTACCGTCACATCACGGCCAAGGATATCGTTGTGGAAGATTGTTCGCAACTAGTGAAGGCAGTGGGCCTGCCCGAGACGCCGGTGGAAGATGCGCAGATCAGTCGCATGACTGCCCGCAGCGAGAAGTTGATGCTGCTGCAAGATGTTGATGGGCTCTCCATCTCAGAATCCACCATCACCAGTCGTGACTCTTTGGTGAAGATGGACGATGCGCGCAACATCCGCTTCGAGCAGGTGAAGTTCGTTGTGCCCGGCGGTCAACTGGCGGTAGAGCCTGAGGGAACGCTGAGCGTTGCCCCTGTTTTTAAGGATTGCACCTACGAGGCTACGGCTCCTGAAACGGCTCCTGAAGAGGCAGCTGAAAAGCAGACGGAGAAGTAGTTAGAGAGGTATTTGGAGAGAATTTAATATTATTTAGCAAAACTTTTTGAGAAAAACAGGGAGATATTGTATTATAAATAGTAACTTTGCAAACTATTTTCCAAACTTTAGAAGATGAGACAACTAAAGATTAACAAAAGTATTACGAACCGTGAAACCGCTTCTCTGGAGGCCTATCTTCGTGAGATAGGTCGTGAAGAGTTGATTTCGGTGGACGAAGAGGTAGAACTCGCACAGCGTATCCGCAAGGGAGACACTATCGCCCTGGATAAACTGGTAAGAGCCAACTTGCGTTTCGTCGTTTCAGTAGCTAAACAGTATCAGAATCAGGGCCTTAGTTTGGCCGACTTGATTGACGAGGGTAACATCGGATTGGTTAAAGCTGCTCAGAAATTTGATGAGACACGTGGTTTTAAATTTATCAGTTATGCCGTATGGTGGATTCGTCAATCTATTTTGCAGGCGCTGGCGGAACAATCTCGTATCGTTCGTTTGCCGTTGAATCAGGTGGGCTCTATCAATCGTATCAACAAGGCGTTGGCTAAGTTTGAACAGGAAAACGAGCGCCGTGCTTCGGCCGGTGAGATTGCAGATGAGTTGGGTCTGGAAGAGGACAAAATCTCAGACGCACTTCGTGTTTCCGGTCGCCACGTATCTGTGGACGCTTCCTTTGTTGAGGGCGAGGATAACTGCTTGCTGGATGTCTTGGTTAACGATGACTCTCCTATGGCTGACCATTCGTTGGTGAGTGAGTCTTTGTCGGAAGAAATTGACAGAACACTGTCGACCCTTACTCCGCGTGAGAAGGAAATTATACAGACCTTCTTCGGCATCGACCACCGCGAAATGAGCTTGGAGGAAATCGGTGACAAATTCGGCTTGACACGCGAACGTGTACGTCAGATTAAAGAAAAAGCAATTCGTAAGCTCCGGAGCTGTCCGCAGAGCAAATTGCTGAAATCTTACTTAGGATAATAGAAATTTCTTATGGATAGGGGCGTTGGGACGTAAAACTCTCGACGCCCTTTTGTTTTTATTCGGATTTTGTCTATATTTGCTTCAAATTGAATTTAGAATCCTAACTTATACTTCAATATGAACAAATATGGACTGCAAATGAAGAGATTGGTCGGATCTCTTTGTCTTACCTGCTGTTTCCTGGCAGGGGGTACACCTTATATATATGCGCAAGCGGAGGCTGCCGCGCCCGAGAAGGGGGTGACGCTGGCTCTGGCGGAACAGCGCGTGAAACAGATTCACGGGGTGGAGTATGACCTCGCCTTTCAAATCTCGGCTTCTTCCGACTCGCTCTCCCGTGGTCGCGTAACGGTGACTTTCCGTCTCGACCAACCGCAGGAGGTGGTGCTCGATTTCTATAACGCAGCCCATGTGGAGCAGGTTTCTCTGCCTTGCCAACTGGTCAACGAACATATTGTGCTTCCCGCTTCTTCTACGAAGGCCGGCGAGAACCGGGTCACCATCGACTTCCGGGTGGAGCCGCGCCTGCTCAACTATCGCGGGGAGTTGGTTTACACCCTCTCGGTGCCCGATAAAGCGCGTCGTCTCTTCCCTTGCTTCGATCAGCCCGATATGAAATCCATCTATCGACTTACGCTGACCTTGCCTGCCGGATGGAAGGCCATCAGCAATGGCAAGTCGCTTGCGGCGGAAGATGGAGAGACGTCCACCACCATTCGTTTCGCTCCGACGGAGCCTTTGAGCACCTACCTCTTCGCCTTTGCTGCCGGCAAATTCAGTCAGCGCAGCATGACGCAGAAGGGGCGCACCATCACACTCTATCATTGCGAAACCGACCCTGCCCGTGTGGCGCAGTGTGACGATATCCTGAAGGAGGTCTTTGCCTCTCTCGATTGGCTCGAAGAGTACACCGCCATACCTTATCCCTTTGCCAAATATGAGTTGGCGCTGATTCCCGGCTTCCAGTTTGGAGGTATGGAGCACACCGGTGCCACCCTCTATAACGACCAGATGCTTTTCTTGCTTCCGCAGGCCACGCTGAATGAGCGATTAGCGCGCACCGCTTTGATTGCGCATGAGACTGCCCACATGTGGTTCGGCGATTATGTCACGATGAGGTGGTTTGGCGAAGTGTGGACCAAGGAGGTCTTTGCCAACTATTACGCGGCGTGCATGTCGGAACCGCTTTATCCCGATGTCGACCATCGCTTGCGCTTCATGTTGAGCTATGCTCCGACCGCCTATGCCGAAGATCGCACCGAGGGTGCCAACCCCATTCAGCAGTTGTTGCCCAACTTGCAGGACGCCGGATTGATTTATGGAAATATCATCTATGATAAGAGTCCGATGATGATGCGCCAGTTGGTGGCGAAGATTGGCTCTACCACCTTCCGCGAGGGTATTCGCAGCTACCTGAAACGCTATGCTTTTGGCAATGCCACTTGGGAGGACTTGATAGAAATTCTCGACGATTTGAGTCCGGAGGATTTGAAAGCCTGGAGCCACAGCTGGGTGAACGAGGCGGGCATGCCGGTCTATCGCATCTCGCGCAAAGGACAGAAGCTTGTCATCCGTCAGCCCGAGGTGGTTCGTCCGCAGAAGATCACCTTCTTGATTGACGGTGAGATGATGGTGGCCGATTGCTCGTCGGCAGTCACCACGCTCCGCATTCCCGCCGGCGCAAAGACCATTCTGCCGAATGTGGATGGCATGGCTTATGGCTACTTCGCCATGGAGGGTGGATTGCAGCAAGCCTCTATCGATGCCGTTCGTCCGGACAGCACGAAGACGCAAAGCCGCTTCAAGGTGGATGCCTTGGTGCGCGGCGCCTTGCTCATCAATCTGCATGAGGCGATGTGGCGTGGCGACTTGTCGGCTTCGGACTTCTCGCAACTGCTTACGACTTATTTGCCGGCGGAAAGTGATCCGCAACTCTATAGCTTGGCGGCGGGCTACTTGCGCGTGGCGCATAATCGTTATGCCGAAGGGGCCAACGAACCGCTGGAGGAGATGTTGACTCAGTTGCTGCTGAATGACTCGGTGCCTTCGCGCAAGGTGGTGGCACTGCGTGCGCTGGCCGATGTGATGGAGTCGCCGAAAGCCATTGACACGGTTTACGGCTTGTGGAGTGGGGCGACGGTGGTGCCCAACTTTACCTTGAGTGACGTGGATGCCATGAACCTCTCGTACCAGTTGGCTATCCGCTTGCCGGAGAAGGCTGATGAGATTGTGAAGACGCAGCACGACCGCCTTACCAACGACTATTTCCGTCGTCAGTACGAGTTTGTCTCTCCCGCAGTCTCTCCTCGTCAGGAGGAGCGCGACGCTCTTTTCGAACGTCTGCTTCAACCCGAAGGACGCAGCGTGGAGCCTTGGGCACTGAGTGCACTGTCGTTCCTTAACCACCGCTACCGCCGTTCGGAAGGGTTGCGTTATGTGGAGCGTGGACTGGAGGCGCTGGAGGAGGTGAAACGCACCGGCGATATCTTCATCCCGAAGAGTTGGGTGAGCATGCTGCTCTACGGCCACTGTCCCGATGAGGCTGCGGCCAAAGTGAAGGAGTTCCTTGCTGCACATCCCGACTATCCGTCGATGTTGCGCAACAAAATCCTTATGAATATCTATCAGCCGGAAGGCTCGAAAAAATAAACTTGGCAGCAGCCGGACGTTCCTGTGGGGGTGTCCGGCTGCTTTCTCCAGGGTCTGTTACTTTCGTGTAGTGTCAAACATTTTCTATGGTTTATGTTGTAGAACATAGTTTAGTAACACGGGTAAATAGTTGCTTAAGTGCTTAATTCTTTATATTTTGCGTGGCATTAAAGTTAACGTATGCTCGATTACATACAATTGTTCATTTTATAAATCATAGATATTATGAAAGTATACCAGACGAATGAAATCAAAAACATTGCACTCTTAGGCAATGATGGCTCAGGAAAAACCACCCTCACAGAGGCTTTACTCTATGAGAGTGGGGTTATAAAACGTCGCGGACGTATTACAGCGAAGAATACGGTGAGTGACTATTTCCCTGTTGAACAGGAATATGGGTACTCGGTTTTCTCTACCGTTTTTCATACTGAATGGAACGGAAAGAAGTTGAATATCATTGATTGCCCGGGAAGTGACGACTTTGTGGGCGCTGCGATTACAGCATTGAACGTAACAGACACGGCTATTCTGTTGTTGAATGGTCAGTATGGTCCGGAGGTGGGCACACAGAACCATTTCCGTTACACCGAGAAATTGGGTAAGCCGGTCATCTTCCTCGTGAATCAGTTGGATAGCGAGAAGTGCGACTACGACCATGTGTTGGAGCAATTGAAGAGTATCTACGGCTCGAAAGTGGTGCCGGTGCAGTATCCTTTGGAGACGGGACCGAACTTTCATGAGTTGATCGACGTACTGTTGATGAAGAAATATTCGTGGGGACCGGAAGGTGGTGCTCCTACCATCGAGGAGATCCCTGCTTCTGAATTGGAAAAAGCAAAAGAGTGGCATAAGAATTTGGTGGAGGCTGCTGCCGAGAACGATGAAAACTTGATGGAGCAGTTCTTTGAGAAGGAATCACTGACGGAGGACGAGATGCGTGAGGGTATCCGTAAGGGCCTGGCTGCTCGCGGTATGTTCCCGGTGTTCTGCGTCTGCGCAGGCAAGGATATGGGTGTCCGCCGTTTGATGGAGTTCCTGGGCAATGTGGTGCCTTTTGTTTCTGAAATGCCGCAAGTTCATAATACAAGAGGTGAAGTGGTGGTGCCCGATGCCGACGGACCGACTTCGCTCTATATCTTCAAGACGGCTGTGGAGCCGCATATCGGCGATGTGCAATATTTTAAGGTGATGAGCGGTAAAGTGCATGAGGGGGATGACCTGACCAATGCCGACCGTGGCTCGAAGGAGCGTATCGCACAGCTCTTTGTTTGTGCCGGTGCCAACCGTATCAAGGTGGAGGAACTCCGTGCCGGTGATATCGGTTGTACGGTGAAGATGAAGGATGTGCATACCGGTAATACCTTGAATGGTAAGGGTTCTGAGAACCGTTTCAACTTTATCAAATACCCGAACTCAAAGTATTCTCGCGCCATCAAACCGGTGAACGAGGCGGATACGGAGAAGATGATGGCCATCTTGAACCGTATGCGCGAGGAGGATCCTACGTGGGTGGTAGAGCAGTCGAAGGAGTTGCGTCAGACCATCGTGCACGGTCAGGGTGAGTTCCACTTGCGTACCTTGAAGTGGCGTCTGGAGAACAATGAGAAATTGCAGATCAAGTATGAGGAGCCGCGTATCCCGTATCGTGAGACCATCACAAAGGCTGCGCGTGCCGACTATCGTCATAAGAAACAGTCGGGTGGTGCCGGTCAGTTTGGTGAGGTCCACTTGATTATCGAGCCTTATTACGAGGGTATGCCTGCACCGGACACTTATAAGTTCAACGGACAGGAGTTTAAGATTAATGTGAAAGGTACCGAGGAAATTCCTTTGGAGTGGGGCGGTAAACTGGTGTTTGTCAACAGTATCGTCGGTGGTGCCATTGATGCCCGCTTTATGCCTGCCATCCTGAAAGGAATCATGAGTCGTATGGAGCAGGGACCGTTGACCGGCTCTTATGCCCGCGACGTACGTGTCATCATCTACGATGGTAAGATGCACCCGGTAGATTCTAATGAAATCTCCTTCATGCTGGCCGGACGAAACGCCTTCAGTGAGGCCTTCAAGAATGCCGGACCGAAGATCCTGGAGCCTATCTATGACGTGGAAGTCTTCGCACCGAGCGATAAGCTGGGCGATGTGATGGGCGATTTGCAAGGACGTCGTGCCATGATTATGGGTATGAGCAGCGAGAACGGTTACGAGAAGTTGGTGGCTAAGGTACCTCTTAAAGAGATGTCCTCTTACTCCACCGCGTTGAGTTCATTGACCGGAGGTCGTGCTTCCTTTATTATGAAGTTTGCCAGCTACGAGCTCGTTCCGTCGGATGTTCAGGAGAAATTGATGAAAGAGTTTGAGGCAAAGCAAGATAAAGAAGAATAAATTGTCCAAATAAAATCTGCCAAAATCCGCCGGTCTTGTTAAACTCCGGCGGATTTTTTGTATAATCGGACTTAATTCTTTTCATTCTTTAGTAGGATGGTGTTTAAATTTTTATTATTTTTGCGAACAAAGGAAATGATAAATTTGTTGAAGTTTGCAAAATAATATCTTAATTTCGACGATAAGTTAATTATTAGAAATTAGGTGAAGAATCTTGTTAAGATATTAGGTGATTGTTAATAACAAGGTTAAATTTGCTGACATGAAAAGGTCGACTATTTGGATATTAGGTATTGTAATGGGGCTCTGCTTCTTAAGTCTGCTTTACCTGCAGGTGAGCTACATCGAAAAGATGGTGACGATGAGAAAAGAGCAGTTTGATGAATCCGTCAAACGGAGCCTCTATGTAGCTTCTCATAATTTGGAACTAAACGAGACAGCTAGCTATCTGGAACGGGATATTAAGAACGAAGAGCAAGCCATTCAGTTGCAGAATCTTCTTAATGACTCTATCTACGGCGACAAGGCGGGCATTGCCCACTCTTACGCTATCCATGAAGACGAGGGAAAGATGCACTCCCTCTTCGAGTCGAAGAGCTTTGTGATTCAGCCTTCCAACATGCCGAAGGTGGTGATCTCCACCAAGCACGGAAAGCGGAACTTCTCACAAACGGCGCACGACTTTATTGAGACGATTAAAAACCGATATGTCTACCAGTCGGGGCTGATCAACGAGGTGATTATGAATATCATCTACGAGACCGGCAACAAACCGCTGGAACAACGTATCAACTTTAAGATATTAGATTCCGACATTAAACAGGAACTCTATAACAACGGAATCGAGCTGCCGTATCACTTCACGGTCTCCACCAATGAGGGGAGGGAAGTGTACCGCTGTCCCGATTACGAAGAGAAAGGCAAGGAGGCGACTTTTACGCAACTTTTGTTCCGCAATGATACGCCTTCCAAAATGGGAGTGCTGAGGGTTCATTTCCCCACGTTGAACAGTTACATCTTCAACTCGGTGCGATTCATGATTCCCTCGTTGATCTTCAGCTGTGTATTGCTGGTTACCTTTATCTTTACTATCTATCTGATTTTCCGTCAGAAGAAGTTGTCAGAGATAAAGAACGACTTCATCAACAATATGACGCATGAGTTCAAGACTCCTATTTCTACCATCTCCCTGGCAGCGCAGATGCTGAAGGACCCCGCGGTGGCCAAGTCGCCGCAGATGTTCCAACACATCTCGGGCGTAATCAATGACGAGACCAAACGTCTCCGTTTCCAGGTGGAGAAGGTGCTTCAGATGTCGATGTTCGAGCATCAGAAGGCAACGCTGAAGCGCAAAGAGATTAATGCGAACGAACTGATTTCCGGCGTGATTCACACCTTTGCCCTGAAGGTGGAGAAGTACAACGGAAAGATTACCTCGGAGTTGCAGGCCGAAGATCCGATTATCTTCGTGGATGAGATGCACTTCACCAACGTGATATTCAACTTGATGGATAACGCGGTGAAGTACAAGAAACCGGATGAGGAGATTAATTTGCATGTGAAGACCTGGAACGAGAATGACAAGCTCCATATATCGATACAGGACAATGGTATCGGTATCAAGAAGGAGGATTTGAAGAAGATATTCGACAAATTCTATCGTGTGCACACCGGCAACCTGCATGACGTGAAGGGATTCGGTCTGGGACTGGCCTACGTGAAGAAGGTTGTGGACGATCACAAGGGAACCATCCGCGCGGAGAGTGAACCGGGCGTGGGGACTAAGTTTATTATTGTATTACCATTATTAAAAGAATAACGATATGGACGGTAAATTAACCATTCTGTTATGCGAAGATGATGAGAATCTTGGCATGTTACTGAGAGAATATTTGGCAGCGAAGGGCTATTCTGCCGAGTTGTGTCCGGATGGTGAAGCCGGTTTTAAGGCTTTCCTGAAGACGAAATTTGATTTGTGTGTACTGGATGTGATGATGCCTAAGAAAGACGGATTCACTTTGGCACAGGAGATTCGTGCGGCAAACGCCGAAATTCCTATTATCTTCTTGACGGCAAAAACGTTGAAAGAGGATATTCTTGAGGGCTTTAAGATTGGTGCGGATGATTATATTACCAAACCGTTCAGTATGGAGGAGCTTACGTTCCGTATCGAGGCTATCTTGCGTCGCGTGCGCGGTAAGAAGAATCGTGAGAGCAATCTCTACAAGATTGGCCGCTTTGTTTTTGATACGCAGAAACAGATTCTTTCTATCGATGGTACGCAGACCAAACTGACGACTAAGGAGTCGGAGTTGCTCGGTTTGCTTTGCGCGCATGCCAACGAAATTCTGCAGCGTGACTTCGCCTTGAAGACCATCTGGATTGATGACAACTACTTCAACGCTCGTAGCATGGATGTGTACATCACGAAGCTGCGTAAACATTTGAAGGCTGATGACTCTATCGAGATTATCAACATTCACGGTAAAGGCTATAAGTTGATTACTCCCGAAGCTGAGGAATAATCTGACGACGGCTTTACGTGGAGTAGAGCTATAAGGGCGCCCCGAAGGTATGACTACTTTCGGGGCGTCTTTGTTTTTATCCCTTTGGGAGAAAAAACATAGGGGCAACTTCTCTTCGGAAGCTGCCCCTATGTTATACGAATTTATGGTCGTTCTTAGTTCAAACGTTTGTTCAAAACGATGTAAACAACCAAGCCAATGACGATGAGAGCCATAGAGCTTCCCAAGATAACATTGTTGTTAGTGTTTCCTGCGAAGAAACAAGCAATCAAAATGATAGCTCCTATGACAACCAATATAAGGCCTAAATTTTTCAATAAGCTGTTCATGTGCGTGTATTTTTATAGTTACTTTTTTTCTAGCGACAAATTAAAGCATAATTCTTTAAAGCCGAAAATTATTTCGGGAAAAAGTTGCTTTCTTCTTTAAATTTATGCCGAATGGGACAAATTTTCCTTAATCTTTGGTGTTATTGAACACTTTTTTGAGGGCGTTCTGACTGATTCTGATCTCATCAATCGAGAGTCCGCGCAACGCTTCCTTCAGGGTGCGGTTGGCTATCAGGCGCGCTTTTTCCTCCAAATCACGTCCCGCCTGTGTCAGGTGGATGTGATTTTCACGGCGGTCCTGCTTGCCCGTGACACGAATCACGTAGCTCTGTCGCTCCATGCTGTTAATCAGTCGCGTCATGCTGGGCTTGTCCTTCGAAGTGGCGTTGCAGAGCTCCTGCTGCGTCACCCCGTCCTTCTCCCAGAGAAACAGAAAGACCGTCCACTGATCGGGCGTGATGTCCAGCCCGTTTGCTTTGAAATTATGGTACAACTTCCGACTGATGGCCGACCACACCTTACCGTTCAGAATGGCAAAGAGCAACGGCATGTCGAAGTTGAAAGTTCTAATCATCGTATTCATTTCGTATTATATAATCGTTACAAAGGTAAGAAACTCCTTTGAAAAGAGCGAAGAATGGGTCCGGAAAAGAAATAAAAAAATAAAAACGGCGCAAATGTTTGTGCATAAGGGAAAAATGCTTAACTTTGCAGGCGATTTTCAAAAAGTATTAATCAATTAATTAACGTAAAGTATGAATCAATACGAAACCGTTTTCATTTTAACTCCCGTTTTGTCTGATGTTCAGATGAAGGAAGCGGTAGACAAATTCAAAGGTATTCTCACCGCTGCAGGTGCTGAGATTATCAATGAAGAGAACTGGGGCTTGAAGAAATTGGCTTACCCCATTCAGAAGAAATCAACTGGCTTCTATCAGTTGATCGAGTTTAAAGCAGAGCCGTCAGTGATTGAAACCCTCGAAGTGAACTTCCGTCGTGATGAGCGCGTAATCCGCTTCTTGACTTTCAAGCAGGATAAATTCCATGCTGAATACGCTGCGAAAAGAAGAAATGTTAAATCAGCTAAAAAGGAGGATTAATCATGGCACAACAACAATCAGAAATCAGATATTTAACTCCACCTTCAGTAGATGTTAAAAAGAAAAAATACTGTCGTTTCAAAAAGAGCGGTATTAAGTATATTGACTACAAAGATCCTGAATTCTTGAAGAAATTCTTGAATGAGCAAGGTAAAATTTTGCCCCGCCGCATTACAGGTACTTCTTTGAAGTTCCAACGTAAAGTTGCTCAAGCAGTGAAGAGAGCTCGTCACTTGGCTTTGCTTCCATTCGTAACTGATATGATGAAATAATAAAGAAGGAGGAATTTGTATGGAAATTATTTTGAAAGAAGACATCGCGAACTTGGGTTACAAAAATGATATTGTAACTGTGAAATCAGGTTACGGACGTAACTATCTTATTCCTACCGGTAAGGCAGTCATTGCTACTCCTTCTGCTAAGAAAATGTTGGCTGAGGACTTGAAGCAACGTGCTCACAAATTGGAGAAAATCAAAAAAGATGCTGAGGAATTCGCTGCTAAATTGGCTGGTGTTTCTTTGACTATCGCTACAAAGGTGAGCGCAACCGGTACTATCTTCGGTTCTGTAGGTAGCATCCAGATTGCTGAGGAGTTGGAGAAATTGGGTCACAAAGTAGACAGAAAACTCATCGTTGTGAAAGAGGCTGTGAAAGAAGTTGGTTCTTACAAAGCTGTCGTTAAACTTCACAAAGAGGTATCTGTTGAGATTCCTTTCACTGTAGTTGCTGAAGAGGCTGCTGCTGAAGCTTAAGATTTATCTTACTACCTGAATAATAAAAGTAAAGGTGATTCCTTGTGCGGGAGTCACCTTTTTTTCTGCCCTTACTCCTGCGCTGCTTTCGCTTTTACTTTTCCCTTACTTTTGCTGCAAATCGTGTGGAAATGAGGCGCTTTTTTCGTATCTTTGCACCTTAACGAAAGATTTTAAGTATGTTATCGAAAATTATACATCAATCCCATATCGACCACTTTGAAAAGTGGCTGGAACGCGCAGAGAACATTGTCATCGTGGCACACGTATCTCCCGATGGAGATGCCATTGGCTCGTCGTTGGGCTTGGCCCATTTTCTGCAGAGCCAGGAGAAGAATGTCAATGTGATTATGCCGAACGCTTTCCCCGAGTTCTTGCAATGGATGAGTGGGGCGAAGGATATCCTGCGTTACGATAAATATAAAGAGTATGCCGACCAGCTGATTGCGGAGGCAGACATCATCTGCTGTCTCGACTTCAACTGCCTGAAGCGTGTGGACACGATGCAGGAGGCTTTGGCGGCTTCGAAGGCGCGTAAGGTGATGATTGATCACCACCCGTACCCGGATGATTTCTGTCAGATTGTGATCTCGCATCCCGAGATTAGCTCTACGTCTGAGTTGGTCTTCCGCCTGATTTGCCGCATGGGTGCCTTTGAGGAGATTACCAAAGAGGGTGCCGAGTGTATTTATGCCGGTATGATGACTGATACGGGTGGCTTTACTTACAACTCGAACAATGCGGAAATTTACTTCATCATTGCGCAGCTGCTCTCCAAGGGCATCGACAAGGATGAGATCTATCGCAAGGTGTTCCACACCTATTCGGCCAACCGCTTGCGACTGATGGGCTACGTGCTGGCTGAGAAGATGATTGTCATTCCCGCCTTCCGCTCTTCGCTCATCACGTTGGATGCAAAAGATCTGGAGCAATTCAAGGCGATGAAGGGCGATACCGAGGGCTTCGTCAACCTGCCGCTGCAAATCAAAGATGTCATCTTCTCTGCCTTCCTGCGCGAAGATAAGGAGAAGGGCATGATTAAGATTTCTCTTCGCTCGGTGGGCAACTTCCCCTGCAATCAGGTGGCAGCGGAATTCTTCAACGGCGGCGGCCACTTGAACGCCTCCGGAGGCGAGTTCTATGGCACCATGGAAGAGGCGAAAGAACGCTTCAAACAGGCCTTGGTACGCTTTGAGGATCAGTTGCTTAACAAAAAATAGTAGTTGATTAACCAAAAATGGGAAGGAATTCCTTGGCGCGTGTCGTGTCGTTTCGTACATTTGCGCCGTTTTTATGTACATAATATGAAGAAATTAATTAAATGGGTACTCCCTTTGTTGGTGTTGGGTATCGGATTCCAAGCATGTGACGATTCTGAAACGTATGCCGACTTGAAAAAGAAGGAGCGCAAGAATATTCAAGCTTTCATCAAGGAGAGAGGTATCAAGGTGATTACCGAATCGGAGTTCTATGCACAAGACTCCACCACGAATGTGTCGAAGAACGAGTATGTCTTGTTCAACGATAATGGTGTCTATATGCAGATTGAGAACAAAGGCGGTAGCGGCGAAAAGTTGCAGGAGGATGAGTGGAAAGAGATTCTCGTCCGTTTCTGGGAGATTTACGTAGAGAGCGGCGACACGAGTTCTGTATCCAACAAGTTGGAGCGTTATCCTGACGTGATGTCTTGCAAGAATGTGAGCGGCACTTACTATGCCACTTTCACTTCGGGCACCATGTACAGCAACTACGGCACTTCCGTTCCGGAGGGTTGGTTGGTACCGTTGAACTTCATCAACCTCGGTCGCGACCAGTCGCAGTTGGCCAAGGTGAAGTTGATTGTGCCGCATGCAGCAGGCCACTCAGATGCTTCTTCTTCTGTATATCCGATGTATTACGAAATTTCATATCAAGTAGGCAGATGACATTAATCAAATCTATATCCGGTATCCGCGGCACCATCGGTGGCGCACCGGGCGATGGTCTGACTCCGTTGGACATCGTGAAGTTTACGGCGGCGTATGCAACTTTGATTCGTCGCACCACTAAGAACACGTCCAACCGCATCGTGGTGGGACGCGACGCTCGCATCTCCGGTGAGATGGTGAAGAATCTGGTATGTGGCACCCTGATGGGCATGGGCTTCGATGTGGTGAACATCGGCTTGGCTTCTACTCCGACCACGGAATTGGCCGTGACGATGGAGGGTGCTTGCGGAGGTATCATCCTCACTGCCAGTCACAACCCGAAGCAGTGGAACGCCTTGAAGTTGCTCAATGAGCAGGGCGAGTTCCTGAATGCAGCCGAGGGCAACGAGGTGCTTCGCCTGGCGGAGGCTGATGCTTACAGCTTTGCCGAGGTGGATGCTTTGGGCAAATATATCGAGAACAATACATATAATCAGAAACATATTGAGCGCGTGCTGGCTCTTCCCTTGGTGGATGTGGAGGCCATTCGCAAAGCGCATTTCCGCGTGGCTATTGATGCGGTCAACTCGGTGGGTGGAATCATCCTTCCGCAGCTGTTGGAGGCATTGGGCGTGGAGCAGGTGACGAAGCTCTACTGTGAGCCGACCGGTATGTTCCAGCACAACCCCGAGCCGTTGGAGAAGAACCTGGGTGATATCATGGGTTTGATGCGTCAGGGTGGTCACGACGTGGCTTTCGTGGTGGATCCGGATGTCGATCGTCTGGCAATGATTTGTGAGACGGGCGAGATGTACGGCGAGGAGTACACTTTGGTGACGGTGGCCGACTATGTGCTGCGTCACACGCCGGGTAACACGGTTTCCAACCTCAGTTCTACCCGTGCCCTGCGCGATGTAACGCGTGCGTTGGGTGGCGAATATGCTGCCGCTGCTGTGGGCGAGGTGAACGTGGTGACGAAGATGAAAGAGGTAGGCGCTGTGATTGGCGGTGAGGGTAACGGTGGAGTCATCTATCCCGAGTGCCACTACGGTCGCGACGCTTTGGTGGGTATCGCACTCTTCTTGAGTCACTTGGCTCACGAGGGTAAGAAGGTGAGCGAGCTGCGTGCCACTTATCCTCCTTATTTCATCGCGAAGAACCGCATCGACTTGACGCCGACCACTGACGTGGATGCGATCTTGGCCAAGGTGAAGGAGCTCTATCGCAACGAGGAGATCAATGACATCGACGGTGTGAAGATTGACTTCCCCGACAAGTGGGTACACTTGCGCAAGAGTAATACGGAGCCGATTATTCGTGTCTATTCAGAGGCGCACTCCATGGAGGAGGCCGATGAGATTGGCAAGAAGGTGATGGACGTGGTCTACTCGCTCATCTAAGGTGCGACTAGTAAAGAAAAAACAACACTTATCATAAACACACAAAAGGAGAAGCACTTTGACCGGTGCTTCCCCCATTTTTCTTAATCTTGACCGATTGATTTAATCGATTGATAAAAGGTCACTCATAATACCATCAGAAAGGAAGATACCTTCAGCAGTCAGCTTGAGGGTATCTTTCTCTTTTTTCAGCCGACCCTCTTGCAGGTGTGGTTGTGCGTTTCGCAGACAGTAGTCCACCAGCTCCCGACCGAACTCTTGTTCCAGTTGTGTCAGGTTGAGTCCCCACATGGTGCGCAGCGAAGTAATCACCCGCTCGTTGTAGCGCGTGGTGCGGTCCAGCTCCTCCAGTTCGAACGGCACACGTTCCTCCTTCAGTAAAGCCTCGATATAATCCGTGAGAGAAGCCACATTCCACTGTCGCGTCACCCCGTTGTACGAGTGCGCCGACGGTCCGGCACCCAAGTAGCGACGGCCGGTCCAATACGCCGTGTTGTGGCGTGCGTAGTGGTCGGGTAGGGCGAAGTTGGAAATCTCATAATGCTCATAGCCCGCCGCCCGCAACTGCTCAATCAGCATGCGGAAGAAGCGAACACTCAGCTCCTCGTCCACCTCCTCCACGCGATGCGCTTCCAGCAGACGATAGAGCTCCGTACCCTCTTCATAAATCAGATGATAAGCCGAGAGGTGGGGCACTTGCAGCGCCACCGCCTGTTGCAAATCCGCTTCCCAGTCGCTCGGCTGTTCGCCGGGAAGACCGTAAATCAAGTCGACACTCAGGTTGGTCAGTCCCGCCTCCTGGCATCGACGCACCGCCTCAATCGCCTGCGCCGCCGTATGTCGCCGATGCAGAAACCGCAGCTTCTCCTCGTTGAATGTCTGCACCCCCATGCTCAGTCGGTTGACCGGCAAGGTGCGCAGCATCCGCACATACGCCTCGCTCAGATCGTCCGGGTTCGCCTCCAGCGTAATCTCGCTGCATTGCGACAAGCCGTAGACTCGCTCCACCGTCTCAAAGATTTGCTCCAGCGCTTGTTGATTCAGTTGCGAAGGTGTGCCGCCCCCCAAGTAGAGCGTCTCCAGCGGTTCTCCCTGCAGATACTCCTTCCGCAGCTCCAGCTCCCGGCAAAGCGCCCGCACATACTCCTCCTTCCGCTCCTCCATCGTCGTCGAGTAGAAGTCGCAGTAGAGGCAGCGGCGCTTGCAGAAAGGGATATGGAGATAGAGGCCCGCCATGGTTAGGGTTGGGTAGGGTTAGACTCCTCGTTGCGCAGATAGTGGAGCACCGAGCAGTTCTCGGGCACAAAGGCGCGCCGGGCCACTTCCATCAGTCGTTCCGGCGTCACTGCACGATACTTCTCCACCTCGCGGTTGAAGTCGTTCGCATCGCCCAGCAGTTCGAAGTAGGCCAGGTTGTTCGCCACGTTCAGATAGTTCAGACTGTTGAAAATCTGCTCACTCTCGTAGCGGTTCTTCACCTTCTCCATCTCCTGAGTACCCACCGGCTCCTGCTTCAATCGCTCCAGCTGCTCCCACACAGCCTGCTCCACCTGTTGCGTCGTGACGCCTGTGGCCGGCTTGGCAGAAATCAGGAAAAGGCCCGGATCTACGGTGCCTGTGATGAAGGCATCAATGCCCGTACAGAGGCGCAGCTCCTGCACCAGAATCTGTTCCAGACGTGTCGACTTGCCGTTCGACAGCACGTCCGACAGCATATCGAACACCTTGTAATCTTCGTCCTGATGACCACACATGTGGAATCCCATGTAGAGCGCATCCACCGGTACATCGCGATGCACCGTCTGCTCCTTGTGTACCGTCTGTTTCGGCTCTACGGGTAAGCAGCGCGGCGCAATCTCCCTGCGGGGAATCGGTCCAAACCACTTCTCCGCCAGTCGCACCGCCTCCTCAAAGGGAATGTTACCCGTCACCGCCAGCACCGCGTTGTTGGGGGCATAGTGACTGTAGAAGAAGGCCTTCACCTCCTCCATGGTGGCTTGCGCAATGTGCTCCGTACACTTGCCGATGGTGGGCCATTGGTACGGATGCTTCTCGAACGCCATCTTGTAGAGCAAATGGTACGAGTCGCCGTAAGGTTGGTTCAGGTGGCGCTGTTTAAACTCCTCGATGACCACCTGTCGCTGCACCTCCAGACTCTTCTCATTGAAGTCGAGGCCCAGCATGCGGTCGGACTCCAGCCAGAACCCCACCTCCACGTTCTCTTTCGGCAACGTCAGGTAGTAGTTGGTCAGGTCGTTGTTGGTCCAGGCATTGTTGTCGCCCCCGGCATTCTGCACCGGAGCGTCGTAGTCGGGGATATGTACCGAGCCTCCGAACATCAAATGCTCAAAGAGGTGGGCAAACCCCGTATGGTTCTCATTTTCGTCGCGCGAGCCCACGTCATAGAGCACCGTGAGGGCCACCATCTGCGTGGTCCGGTCCTCCTGGTGCACCAGTCGTAGTCCGTTGTCGAGCGTGTGCTTGTTTACTTTTATCACGGTTGGTTAGTCCTTAACTACAGTTGCTTTCTTAATCACCACATCCTCCAAGGGACGGTCGGCGCGGTTGGTCTTCACCTTCTGAATGGCCTCCACCACCTCCATACCTTCGATCACTTCTCCAAACACCGTGTAGGTGCCGTCCAAATGAGGCGCACCGCCCACAGTGGAATAGGCTTCTTTCTGCTCAGCGGTAAAGGCAAAGTGTTCAGCTTTCGCCTCCGCTTCCGTCATCAGCTTGTCCTGCAGTGACGCCAGCGAGTCGGTCTGGTTCGATTTGCGCAGCAGGTACATCTCCTTCATGTAGGGACGTGCGATGGAGTCGTACACCTCTCTGATTCGCTGGTCGTTGAGGTAATCCTCCATATCCTTCAGTGCCTCTCTGGTGAACTTCTTGCCTGTCACGATATAGAACTGGCAGCCCGAGGAAGCCATCTCCGGGTTCACCTCATCCGGCTCGCGTGCAGCCGCCAGTGCGCCCTTCTTATGGAAGTACTTCGGATAAGCGAACTCCGCCGGAATGGTGTATCCCGTGTCGCCTTCGCCCAGCATCTGGTCGGGTTTCGCCGTCTTCGATTCGGGGTCGCCGCCCTGAATCATAAAGCGGTTAATCACGCGGTGGAACAGCGTTCCGTCATAGAATCCCTCTTTCACCAGTTTAATCATATTGTCACGGTGTTTCGGTGTCTCGTTATAGAGTTTCACCTTGACTTCGCCCTTGCTTGTCTCAAAGCAGATAATTGTTTCTTTGTCCATAGGTTTTTGTGTGTTGCATGCCGTCAGACCGAGGCCCAGCGTCATGGCAATCATTATACTATACATTTTAATTTTCTTCAGTCTCATGGTGTTTGTATTAATGGATTATTACTCCTTTTGGAGTTCAGCTACAAAAATAGCGAAAGTCGGTGAAAAGAGAAAGTAAACGGTTTAAAAATAAACTACCGGCACCGTGTCTTTGTAGAACTTGGTGTCGGTAGAATATTTATTTTAGTGAATCTTCTGTTTCTTGTCAGATTTTACAACATATTTTTGAGTTGGACTTTTAGGCGTGTCTGGCTGTGTCAGTTGTAATTGACCGCTATCTATTAAGGGCTTTATATAGTGTGTGAAGTGCTTGGTTTGCAAAGTAAGTCCAATATGTTCCAATATTTCGCGTCTGCTTCTTGGAATCATACAGAAATCAATAATGGCTTTTTGTCTATCATTAGATAGTGCTACTCTGATACCTGTTTTTTTGCCTTTGTTATTTACTTCGTTACTTTTCTCACTTACTTCGTTACTTACATTGTCGTTTACATCGTTACTTTTCTCATTTACATCGTTACTTTTCTTACTTACTTCGTTACTTTTCTTACTTACTTCGTTACTTTTCTTACTTACTTCGTTACTTTTTTCGCTTACATCGTTACTTACATTGTCGTTTACATTGTTACTTTGTCGTGCCCTAAAACCTTTGATTCGTTTGAATGTAACGGTAACTAATCCATGCTCGTTCGTCCATTCGGGTTCCGGGACATTATTCACGTGGCATGCTTCAATGATGCGGTTAACACCGGTACCCCACTTCTCAAGCATCTTGATTTGGAACAATACCTCTGCTATAATCGGATTGTAGGGATATGAACTATGAGGCTGTTTTAATTGCTCCAATGGTAACTCTTGTGGCAAACATCCAGGATTAGAAATCTCTAGTCTATCGTCAAAGATGGCAATGCATATAGCCTGATTCGCCTTCTCCCATTGTCTGTGACAAAGTGCGTTTGTTAATGCCTCACGCAAAGCCTCAGCGGGAATCTCCAAATGCTCCTCACGTATAAAGCCGACAACTCGACCACTCTGGAACAGATGCTTGAAGAAAAATGAAGTGCCTGCATCCAGTAGGTCAAAGAAATTACCCTCAACAGTCAGACTGTCCAAAAACTCGTTCTTGTTATTTCCGACAAAACGAGCCATTTGTAGCTTAAATTGTGGATATTCACGGGTGTTCGTTCCAAATAATAGAGCTGCTGCATTATTGGGCTGTCCCTCTTTGGTCAGCAAATGCCATTTCTCGAGAATGTCATAAACGTTGTCATACGATGCGCTGGTTATGATACGACCGGCGTCAACTCCCATTCTGACGGAATTCTTTACCCTGTCTTGGTTTATATCGTCAAGTGTAATACCTTCAGCCGGTTGTCGCTCCCACGAATGCTGCTTTATGTTACAAGCAATCAGACGAGCTGAAAACATATCACGAGGCATTCGCATCGTTGTGCTTTCAACTTTGTAGTAGGGGCATCCTTGGAAGGTGTATGGCGTTTTGCCCCAAACGTATGCGTCAAAGTGAATCGCTATGACTTTGGGCCCATCAGGCTCATGCACCGGAATATACTCAACTCTTACGTCTACTACAGGCTCAAGACCAGCCAATGCCTGTGCTATTTCTCTTTGAGTTGCATCAGTAACGTCTTGACCTGTGATTTTTAAGGAGGTTGGAGCAACGCCAAAGATGAGCCAACCACCGTCTGTGTTGAGAAATGCACATGCAGTGTGCATACCGTCTTTGAGCTCACCGGTACTCTTCTTCAGCTCGAGCATGCGATGCTCGTCGTTCGCGATTAATTTCTGTATGTCGTTGATCGTCATTCTGTCTTTTCTTTTATATTGTTATCGAAGTCAATCTTCACGGTTAAGCTAAATTTGACTCCTTGTGCAAAGGTGATATAACTTTTCTATAATTCAAAATTTGGTGTTCGCAATTTGTATCTCAAGCAATGATATTTTCAAACTTACTCTTGATTCAGATTTCATTGAACGCCTTCTTGTGATTAGCTTCTCGTTTCTCTTTTTCGACTTGTTCTTGTTGTTGCTTTTTACGCTCGGCCTCTCTATATTCTTGTTGCCTTTTGCGTTCAGCAGCTTCTTGTTCAAGTCTTTGTTTCTCTATAGCCTCTTCTTTGAGACGTGCCCTTTCTTGCTTGAATAAATCACTTTGTTTTTTTAATTGGCTAATGAAAGAGGATGATATATATAAAATTGTATGATCCGTTATATAAATTGTCCCGTTTTTGAATGTCCAATAGATTTCTTCTTTAGAATCATTCGAGAATTTCGGAATTTGTTCAGCAATTCCATATTTCTGTGAATATAGTTCTTTTAAGGATGTGTAAATAGAATCTGTATTGGATGAATATAGTCTTTTTGAGAATGTGAAAAAAGAATCCGTATTAGATGAATATACTTTAACTAGAATGGCCCCTACTTTCCCCTTGTTCTCGAAGATGTAAACTCGAGCTTCTTTGTTGTCAAAATTGACTTGAAAGTCATTCATCATGCCGATAATGTCTGTTTTTAAGGCGGTACGAAAATTCATTGTTGCTTCTTCAAACGTATCGGCAAGTTTAGATTGTGTATCTCCTTCATTAGCTTTGTAGTCATAATTATAACTGTTATAAATGTTCTCGTGAAGAGATTTTATATGTCTATCTATAACTGTTATATCGAGACTCTTGTCAATTTCATAGACGTTTGAATAATCTGCTCGAATTGGTAGACGATATGTTCCACAGTGAAATTTATTATTAGTCGAATCTATATTTGCAAATAACATATCAAGTTTGGTGCCTTTGAATGATAGTTCAGGGCATAAATTATCTCGAGAAGATCGCAATTGCTCATTTAAGTTAATTGTTGCTATAACATCTTGTTTTATTGCATTTAATAATCTTGCATATTCGATTTTTCCCCAGGCTCTGTTTATTGCTGGTATGCTAAAAAGAATTATATATCCTATGATGGTGATAATAGAAGTTCTTAATAGTAACTTTGTATGTTTTTTAAAGTTAACAGTCTTACTTCCGGTAAAAGAAGTGTAGGCATCCAAAATCATACTGCTTAAGAAGAATATATCAACGGCTAAAAGCATTTTGGTAATAACACTCTCTGATTCATCACAACTTATATAATCTCCAAATAAAAAGTCGTAGCATTTCTGAAGAATTCCCTCCGATATGTCGTCAAATACATAACTACAAATCAAAGAACAGAAATAATCGGAGAAAAACAAAAATCCTATGAATGCATTAAGCAACATGCCGATACAAACTGGGAATATAGCTGCTTTCGTCCTTTCTCTTTCGCCTGAATTGCTCATGAGGATGAGACCAGAATCATTTGTTATATTCACAATGTATCCCAAATGAATAAATCCTGTAATAAGTACAATGAAAAATAGCCAACATCCTGTGAATATGTATAAGTAAAAAATGGTACCTCCATACAATAGTAGTAATCCAATAATAAAAGAGAGAATTAATTTAAAGTTGTTTGATGAACTATTTGATTTGTTGTCCAAAGAAGAATTCCCTATCCTTTTTTTAGCAGATGGGGTACATTTTGAAAATTTCAGAATATCGTCGTGTGAGATGTTTGAGGTCGCTGAAATAATGGTTAGAACTGTATTTCTAACGAGTTCCGAATTATAGCTGTGGTAAGGATTGTTCTTTAAATGAATGTATGCTTGTTGTAACGTTCCAATTTTATCGTGCTGTAAAGCGATAAACTCGTTTAGTATGCCACTCCTAAAGAATTCCACTATAAATTTTTTTGAATCAATTTCCAACGAAAAATTATAAATGTCTGAAAGTGTATTTATACATTGGGGCCGAGTCAATGATGCGATACCTTGCTTGTTAATAATCGTCTGAAGAGCATCGCGAAGTTTATCGTTGATTTGTGAAGACACAAAGTAGGTAGCCGCCTTGTTAATCAATATCCTTTGTCCACATCTTGAAAACTTTAATTTGTTCTTGAGGTAAACAAAAAATCTTGATACGGGAGTGTGGCTTGAATGTAAACCTCCTGATTTCTTGGGTGTAAGCATATTCAAAAACTTCGTTTAAATGTTATACGTAATACTTTGTAAGCTATACGGTCATTTGGTTAAGCACGTTCATTACGAACAAACTATCAAATCCTTGAAAAACAGTGCGTTTGGATCCAGCTCCATCTTTATGCACTTCTAGCCCATCAGAGTATGGAGACACACCGACAATTTTGTTAAATGGTATCTTTAAACTTGATGTTGGGCTGTGGAATATGAGATTCTTGTTCGTGATAACCAAAGAACCAACGCTAACTAAGTCCATGTAACTATGCTCAATGGGACGTCCGCGGAACTGTCCGGTGCGATATGTAACCCCTTTACAGACTCTAAAACTAAAACCTCCGCTTCTTCCTCTATATTCTCGTTCTACTTTTTCCTGATAGAGGGTCACACGGTCATAAACCCATAATACACATTCTCCTTTGCTGAGTATCACTGGAACTGTTAGTGGTTGTTGTGGTAGCTTTCCTTGACTTAATCCTTTAAGCACAATTGCTTGACCAATTTTGGATAAATCTTCCGAAGCATATTGCTCAGGAAGGTCGTTTAACGATATTCCGATGCTATTAGCATATGAAGAGATAAGTCGTTCTTCATTGTCGCTTAACATTCCTCCTTTCATGAAGTTGGATGCTGCCTTATTCAGAACATTCATATATGCTTCCTCTTTCTTCTGACTGCTTAACGGTAGTATGGATATGACAGATGCTGTGTTAATGGCAACTTGACTCATCGGTACTCCTTGTGCAAAATATTCTACGGAGAATCCCTGAAAAAGTTTTTGACCAAGGTCGTCAAGCACTCCGTTCTTATTAATTAACGTGTATGGCACCCCTATATTTTTTAAGAAATCCTTTATCAGAATGAGTGTCTGTTGCGTAAAAGGACGATGTAAGGTTGATGCATAATCGTTTATTACGGAAGCGGATACTTCTGCAATATCTTCGTTGCTAAGATGGTATGGAAGACGGTTCTTTTGTATTTTCGTTCCCATATCTTGGGCAGATATTGCCCCTGAGAAATACTTATGGAGCATTCTGCTCAATCCTTGTATTCCACTTCTGTGTTTCTCTTCGCACTCTTTGTGCACTCGAGAAAACAAGCCTGCAGGTTGACCGCAATACTTACATGTTGCCATAATTATAATCTTCTTGTTGTTGTATATCTACGAGTCTCTCCTTATTATATCCTCTTTTGTGTCCGTAGTTTCTGTCCCAACATCATCGGTGTATGGATTAAAGTTTTTACCATATAATTCTTGTGAGACTACATCTATGCGTTTAATCAGTTTTATCTTATCCGCGTATAATCGGTTTAAGTCTGTCGTCGCATAATCAAGGTCAATTTTTGATTTGGTCGTTAGCTTATCGGATTGCTCTATGGATGAAATTAAATTCCTATCATCAACAATCTTACTGTTAATGGCGTCAATAGCGGCTTTCGTTGATTTAATCTGCCATTCAAGTAGTTTCGGATAGATGGCTGCAATACGCTCGCTATCATAAATGAGCGAGATGGACATATCATCCTGACTCCCTATCTTGCTGAGTTGTGGCAGCGTTGTCGCCAACTCTTCGTACACTTCCTCGTTTGTTGAGGCTTTTAGCTTTTTGAGAATTTGAACGTAAAAGTTGACCATATTCTCTTCTGCACCGAAAGAATCGTCAATACCGTCAGAAGCTAGGAATACTGCAACCGGGAACTCCTTGTTCCCTTGATAGCAATAGCGAAACTCTTCAATGGCTTGTGCATCGCATAGCGAAGTGGTTTTGTTTAGAAAACAACGATCATCCCAGGGTATTGGCTCTTTCCAATTTGCATTGTTGTCAAATGAAATGCATTTTCCGTCTCCGATATGAAATGAAAACCAATAATCTGGAGTCTGGACATGTACCATTAAGGTGCAACCATAGACTTTCTCTAGTGAATTTCCTGCGTTAAAATCATCAATCCACTCTGCTTTAATGCCAGATGCTTTCTCTGTCTCAGTGAGGGGCGTGTTGGCTGCGTGCTCTTTGATTTGAATCGACCAATCAAATATGATAGAAGAAAAGAGCTGACGTAGTGCTTTATCAATGGCATTCTCTTTGTTGAACTCTGCATGGTCCACCTGTGTGGCAATAGATGAAACTGCTGTGTATGGTTTTTCCATGAATAAAGATTTGTCTATGTTGTCAACAAAGAATAAAATATTCTTTTCTGTAATTTCCGCGGCAAATCTCGCGCCAACATCACTTCTGAAATATCTTTGACCACCGTGTCCATCGCAGACAATAGCAATAGCTAGACCATTCTCATAGACAGCGCTATAAGAATAGTCTTGACATACTTTGTTAGTAGCCTTATGACTTTCTCCTTGGCAGGAAAAATTAATATGCCGTGTAGTCATTAATCCCAATCATCATCATAAGAACTGCTGTCGACTTTAGTGGCCACTTCCGCACCATCAATGTTTTCGACTGCGCCCTTTACTTCTTCAATAACTTGGTCTTGTTTGGTCGTGTCTCCGGCCGTGCTGCTCTTGCTCCCTATTTGTGATGATGTGACGGCCACGACACGGATGATTTGTTTTAATGCATCAATGTTGTGAACGGTAAAAACAGCTTCACTATTACCGGCAAATTGTTTGAGAACATCTTTGTCGGCATCATCACCAATGGCAATGGCAACTTTGATGGCGGCTTTAAACCAATTGTTTGCTTTAAGTTTGTTCAATCCGTTTTCGAAGTCATCTGTTGGACCACCATCAGAAAGCAGTATGATTGCAGGAGCAAACGAACCACTTGCTGATTTCATGTATCCACTACGAGATAACTTGTTCGAAAGTTCGATGCAAGCAGCTCCAAGAGAGGTGAGACCTCCGGCTGTTACATCTTGCCAAAGGAACTCTGATGCGAGTTTCGGCTCTGAGTATAACCAATTTGTACCACTTGAGAACTCAAGTGCTGCAACTTTAATTTCAGCGTCTGGGTTTTCAGCTGAAATTTCGTTGAGTAGTGGAAGTACGTTGACTACTGCATCGTTAACTGCTCCGATTTTGTTTCCTTCCATTGAGCCGGAGGTATCAATGAGGAAGAATAGTGTCATGGTTCTGCGCGGAACGCTGACGGTTTCATCTAAAAGTGACATGTTATAATGTTTTTAATGGTTTATTTCTTTACAATTTCACCTTTGTAAGTTGAGTAAAATGAAACTTTAATGCCGGGGTTGATTGGCATCATATTCCCTGGCTCAACTTCTTTTAGTTTCCCACTAGGAGTCTCGGCTGTCCACTTTGTTTCAGATATATTCTTAAGAAGAAGTCTTGCCGGGTCTTTAGGATGTACGACAACTTCACAATCAGGTGTGTTATCATTATCAATATATATCTTTGTGCCTTTGGTAAGGATGATATTTCGTGATCCTATGATGATCTGATTTGAAACGTCAATAGACTTACCGCATTCCATGCATTGCGCATTAGGCTCTGTTTCTGCGAAAGTTTCTTCTCCACAGAATGGACAACAAATTAACTCGTCGCGAATGGAAGCTATGATTTTTTCCCATTGTGATTCAATCATTCGTTTCCGTGGATCCCTTAGACATTCTTGACCTAATTCTTGTTCAAACGTTTCGCGAAGTTTTGCTGGAAATGCAGGCCACCTACGAATAACATTTGTATGAATACCTCGTACCGGACGATTGGAATTGTCTTCTTTATCGTAGATAAATAGAGCTTCGCTTCCGTAGAATTTCTTTTCGAAAGATTCTGTCATACAAGGACATGCAACTACTTTTGCACCTTCAAACGGGTGGTTCGCATAGAATAGCATAAATAAAATGACGGTTAAAGAGAATCGGTCACTGTATTTATCAGGTATTCCACCGGCGACAATTTCCGGAGCCATATAACGTGCCTTGCCCATTATTCCTGACTTTTCGCCTTGTGGCATTACGTTGTCGTTATCGCAGATAAGGACGTCTCCTGTAATTGGGTCAATGAAGAAGTTTCCGTCATTCAAATCCTGATAGCTGTAGCCGACTCTGTGTAACATCATAAATCCATCGCATATTTTCATTGCGGCTGCAAACATTGCAGTGAATGATTTAAACGATTTCTTTGCGAGTAAAAAGTTGCCAAACTCGAAGTAATTTTGCGGGCGCAACTTCATTACATACCCATAGCTCCCGTTTTGGCGTAGCGTTAAATACTCCGGCCATAGGAATGCATCAGATGGTGCTCCATTCTGTATGTTCATCTGTAAGTTCTTGTAGAACTTATCATCTGGTGGATTGATATACCATTTTAAAGCTTTCTTTTCGCCTTTCAAATCAACAAGATATACAATACCTTGTCCTCCACGGCCAAGTTCTTTTATAATGGAAACTTGGCCACCGGAAGTTAGCGATATCTTTGTTCCTGGCTTAAGTTCTGTCATAATTTTAAAATTTAATTCCTAGTCCGTATGCTATATATGCAAAAGCTTCTGTAGCCTCTTCTTCTTTGTAGCTATTGGAGGATACAAACTTATCTTTTATCTTGTTTAATGTACTAAATGAACATCCTGAGTCAAGAATCTCGTCCCAAGTTGATTTGTTCGTCAGTTCCATGAGTACTGATTTGAGACAGGGCTTCTCCTTGAATACTTTATAATCACTAAGAAATGCGATAAATTTCTTGGACTTTATGAAGCTATTCCCATTTTCTTTCAATAGCTGACGTATCAGGCTCGCATATTCGTCACTTGATACGGAACAATGTTGAATGTCGTATTGGTCTTTCGATAAGGCTCCATTAAAAGCATCTTTATAATCTGTAAATGATTGGATTATGTTGAGGGCTAAGGATTCATCAGCAATAATAAATGTATATGACTTTTTACATGTCAAGGAAAGACCGCCATAGTGATAGACTGGGTATGACGGATTATAACTGTATCGTCTGTCGGGCTCTCCGTTTACACGTTGATGTAAGTATGTGTAGTAAGAAGGAGTGTTGCCTTTTACTATCTCTTTTGCATTTTCTACGATGGTTAATGAACCTAAGTTTTCAAGTGTGATGTCATTTATGTCTACGACGTCGTAATTGATGCCTGATTTAATTATACATATATGTGGAAAGACATGGAATTCAATCCCTTTCCCAATTATGCAGAATGTGGAAATGTCTCCAAATTCTCTTAATCTCATAAATTTATCACGGTTAAATGATGCATTTATCCGGCTAATGCTATTTGCAAATTTAGGAACGTTTGGCTGCTCAAATCTTTCGCAGTGCCATATAGAAGAACTTGTAAAGGAATTCTGTATAATTGATAACATATCATCGAATGACTCGTTTAGATCGTTTGATTTCTTCTGTAGGAACCCTCTCCATATAGCTCTTGAAATTTTAAAATCAATATCGTTCTTTTTGTATGTGTCTTCAAGTGAAAACTTCTTGCATAATTGGTCGTATAAATGTTTCTTTGATGAATTTATTTCTTTGGAGTCTTTTATCTTGATAACTATTTCGAGTATACCCCAAATCAATGGCACAAGAATTATGATGGCAACTATTCCGATGGCAATAGCTGAGAAAGCGTAGAATATTAGTATGATTGCTATAAAGAAAAATAAGCCTTTACCCATAGCTAGAATCCTCCACCTTTAAGGTTTACTTGTGAAATAGATGAAATCTCTCCTGATGCACCGCATTTGGAACAGGTAACAACTCGTTGACCATGCCAGCACATTATCGCACCGCATGAACAGAAAAAAAGTTGTTTTGATTTACAATAAGGACATCCCGGATAATTGTCGTCTAGAGTAATGCTACCATTTACATTTTTCTCGTCATAACCCTCTCTGTGTGCTTTCTCTGGATCTACTTTGAAAGCCCATACAAGCTTGAGACTATTTCTTGTGAGATAGTCTACTGTTATTCCGTAGTGTTTCTTTGCCTCCGGGCAAACTGCCATTACAGCAAAAGCTTCGTTACTGAGATTTGTCATGTTCGGTATCGATTTAAGTTTAATGTCTCTACAAAACTAATTGTTTTTTATGAATAAAAAGAGTGTTTCCTTAATAATTTGCTATTAATTCTTCAAACTTGTCGTGAATGAGGCATAATGAAGAACTTGCAATAGGTAGTTGACTTGTAATCTCAATAGGGCGAAGATGCTTATCTTTTTCATTTCTCGTTGATAATTAGGAATTCTCCCCGAAAATGATTTTATTTGCAGGGTATGAAATAAAATCAAA
>CAYSOW010000001.1:32444-64182 GCA_964432715.1 uncultured Bacteroides sp. | reverse complement strand
CTCAATTCTGCGAAACATCTGCACTCAGGTAGGCACGGGCGGTCTCTATGATGGTATCCAGGCCCTTCTGCATATCCTCGGAACTCATATCCACCTGAATGTCCGGATCAATGCCAAACTCCAGATGCTCCATCTGCGGGTTGTACATCGGACTGGCGGAAAAACGGATGGACCAGCCGTTGGGGAGCTCGGACGAGAAAGGCAGGCCGGAGCCACCACCGGTGCGGTCACCGATGAGCGTCACCTGCGGCAACTGATGCATGGTGTTCACAAAATCATTGGTGGCACTGTAGGCACTGCGGTTGGTGAGCACCACCACCTTCTTTTGCCAACGCACGCCGTCGGAGGGCTCCAGATAGACCGGATAGGGCGTGGAGAAATCACTGTGCCCCTTGCCCGTCTTGTGACTGATGTAACCCACCAACACCTTCTCGTTGGTGAAACGCTCCGCCAACTTGGTGGAAGCGGAAAGCAAGCCGCCGGAGTTGTTGCGCACATCCAGAATCAAGCCGTTGCACAGCTCCAGATATTGCAACATCTCACTCAAATTACCACTACCGAAGGAGTTCTCGAAACTGCCGCAATAGATATAGCCGATGTTATCCTCCAGAATCTTATATTTCAACGAAGAGGCAATGCGATAATCAGTACCCAGATAGTTGCGCTGAATACTGTCGCTGAAGTTCTTCGGATAGCCCTCGTTCCACGACCAATAGCGCGCCACGTCGAAAGTGGCGTAAAGGTTGACGTGACCGTCGCGCAACTCGCCCAACATCTCGCCCAGCACCTGAAACAGTCCCTCCTTCGTCATATCATCCGTGACACGCGGTTTGTAACGCGTATACACCTCGTCCCAGTCGAGCCCATACGCCTCCGCCTTATAATCCAAGAAACAATATTGTTCGTCGATAATCTTCCAGAGCGCCTCAAAGTTGCCCGTGGGCGTCTGGTTGGTTCCCTCCTCGCGAATGCAAGAAGAAACAGTGAGTAGCAAAAGCACTCCCCCTATCCAATGTATGATTGATTTCATCTCTTATCAGTTTTAGTCGTTCCGGAAATTAAAAAGTCACCTGTCGGTTGAGCGCATCCTTCCGCCGGATGAGGTAGAAATGGCGCACCACCCCAATCATCAACACATGCGAGTAAGTGTGACAGCGGATACTGTTGACGCGCGACTGGTGGATATCTGCCACGTAACCCACGCGGAACGTATGGTCACGCACCGGGAAGTCAAGCGTCAGCATCTGCCACACCGACGGCTCATTGGCCGGCGTGGTAAAGTTCAGAATGCCATGATGATTGCCCTGCGTAAAGATCTCATAGTACGACTCCTGATACTCGGGCGAGAACATCAGGCCCGCCACCGGCACATTCAGCTGATAGCGCGCCGTCAACGACTGCCGCCCCACCCGGAAATGATAGAAGAGCTGACCCGACGCCACCAGGTTCAGGTAAGCCTTTGCCTGCGCCGGATTGTTCGAGTTACGGGTGTTATAGATAAATCCCCCGTTCAGCTCGCCCAAGCCGCCCACCAGCACCTTCCAGTGGTCGTCCTTATAGAGATGATAGTGCAAACCATAGTCCCAAGTGACCATCCCCGCAAGTTCGTTACCCGTCTCCGCCTCGTTTCGGCAATAAGAGACCTGTCCCTGCAACAAACTCTGCACCGAAACCCGGCCCTGCAGCAACTTCGTCATACGCATCCGCTCATGCATCACACGCGCCTGCGTTCCGGTATATTCCGCCGGCGAGAGATAAGTGTCGTACAGATTCACCACGCCCACGCCATAAAGCGTAGAGCGCGTCACGAAACGGTTCTGCGACAGTGAGTCCACCGCCGCCTCCGTCTGAGCGGATGCCAGCCCCGCCCACAGCCATCCCCCGAGGAGAAGTAAAAGTGTCTTTTTCATATTAGCTTTATCATTAACATGCTACTGTTCCGTGCCCCACTTCTCCTCAATCAAGTCGAAGAGATGGAAGAGCTCCTCCACCGTCTCGGCACGAAGCATCGCAATTCTTGTCTCCTTAAAATTAGTCAGTCCCTTGAAGAGCGGAGTCGCCGCCAAGTGACGTCGGATATGCAAGATACCCCGTCGCTCGTCCAGGCGCGCCACACTCTGCTTCACCTCCTCGCGGAGCACCTCCATCTTCCAGTTGAAAGAGAGCGGCGGACACTCCTCGCCGGTCTGCAAGAAATGCTTCACCTCCTTGAAAATCCAAGGACGACCGAAGCTGCCGCGGCCAATCATCACCGCATCCACCCCGTAACGCTCAAAGCACTCCTTCGCCCGTTGCGGCGTCGTCACATCACCGTTGCCGATGATAGGGATGCGCATACGCGGATTCGCCTTCACCTGACCAATCAAATCCCAGTCGGCCTCGCCCGAATACATCTGTGCCCGCGTCCGTCCGTGAATGGTCAGCGCCTCAATGCCACAATCCTGCAGCTGCTCCGCCAAATCCACAATGATGCGATGGTCGGCATCCCAGCCCAAGCGCGTCTTCACCGTCACCGGAATCTTTACGGCATCCACCACCGCGCGGGTAATCTCCAGCATCTTAGGCACGTTCTGCAACATACCCGCGCCGGCACCCTTTCCCGCCACACGCTTCACCGGGCATCCGAAGTTGATATCCAAGAGATCCGGTTGAGCCTCCTCCACAATCTTCGCCGCTTCCACCATCGCCTCCGTCTCCTTGCCATAAATCTGAATGGCCACAGGGCGTTCCTCCTCACTAATCGTCAACTTCTGCATCGTCTTATTGACCGACCGGATCAAAGCGTCGGCCGAGACAAACTCAGTGTACACCAAGTCGGCGCCGAAATTCTTACACATCAGTCGGAAGGCAATATCCGTGACATCTTCCATCGGTGCCAAGACCACCGGAGTGGCTCCCAAATCAATATCTCTAATCTTCATATTCGTATAGCTCAGTCGTTTCGGTGCAAAGGTACTTAAAATTACGTGATTTTCCGATTTTTCTGACTACCTTTGCAGCAGATTAAGAAATATGACAACCATGTACGATATTAAAGACTTTGAAATTATGGCACCTGTCGGCTCGCGCGAGTCGTTGGCAGCTGCCTTGCAAGCCGGGGCAGACTCCATCTACTTCGGCATTGAGAGCCTGAATATGCGTGCCCGTTCAGCCAACACATTTACCATTGACGACCTGCGCGACATCGCTCGTATCTGCGATGAGCACGGCGTGAAAAGCTACTTGACGGTTAACACGATTATTTACGATGAGGATATCGCCTTGATGCATACCATTGTGGATGCAGCGAAAGAGGCGGGCATCTCGGCGGTGATTGCTGCCGATGTGGCGGTGATGAGCTACTGCAACCGCATCGGTCAGGAGGTGCACCTCTCTACGCAGTTGAACATCAGCAATGCGGATGCCCTGAAATTCTATGCCCAGTTTGCCGACGTGGTGGTACTGGCCCGTGAGCTCAACCTGCAACAGGTGAAGGAGATTCACCGCCAGATTGTGGAGGAGCAGATTCGCGGTCCGAAGGGCGAACTGGTGCGCATCGAGATGTTCTGCCACGGCGCGCTCTGTATGGCGGTGTCGGGCAAATGTTACTTGAGCTTGCACGAGCTGAATGCCTCTGCCAACCGCGGTGCCTGCATGCAGGTGTGCCGCCGTGCTTATACGGTGCGCGACCGCGAGAGCGACATTGAGCTGGAGGTGGACAACAAATATATCATGTCGCCGAAGGACCTGAAGACCATCCGTTTCATGGATGAGATGATGGAGGCGGGTGTGCGTGTCTTCAAAATTGAAGGTCGTGCCCGCGGACCCGAATATGTTCGTACGGTGGTGGAGTGCTACAAGGAAGCCATCCGTTCTTATCTGGACGGTACACTCACCGAGGAGAAGAAGGATGCGTGGGACGAGCGCCTGAAGACGGTGTTCAACCGCGGTTTCTGGAACGGTTACTACCTGGGGCAACGCTTGGGCGAATGGAGCAAGAACTACGGTTCGGAGGCCACGGAGCGCAAGATTTATGTGGGTAAGGGAATGAAGTACTTCTCAAACATCGGAGTGGCTGAGTTCCTGGTGGAGGCTGCGGAGATGTCGGTGGGCGACAAGCTGCTGGTGACGGGCCCCACAACGGGTGCCATGTTCCTCACCCTCGAAGAGGCGCGTGTCAACCTGAAGCCGGTGCAGACCGTCCACAAGGGCGAGCACGTCTCGTTTAAAGTGCCCGAGAAGATTCGTCCGAGCGATAAGCTGTATAAGCTGGTGGCACCGGAGAATGTGAAGAAATAGGTTTATAGGAGTCGGCGACTGAGGTAGCGTACAGGGTACCATACCGAAAGGAGGCCGACGACTACCACCGTCACAAAGATCAACAGTACGTCGAAGAGCTCCACCCGCACGGGATAGGCATCCACAATGAAGGAATCTGCCGAGGAGCCCAGACGTAACAGGCCGAAGCGTATCTGTGCCCAGCAGAGCAACAAGCCCAGCAAGATGCCTGCCAGGGCGCCACAGAGCGTGATGAGCCACCCCTCAAAGAGGAAGATGCGTTCAATGAGTCGGGCGTTCGCCCCGAGGTTGCGCAGCGTGCGCACATCCTGCTTCTTATCCAGTATCAGCATCGAGAGGGAGCCGATGACATTGAAGCAGGCAATAATCAGAATAAAAGTGAGGAAAGCGTAGGAGATGAGTTTTTCTATCTCCATCACACGAAAGATATCGGCCTGCTGTTGGTAGCGGTCGTACACGCAGAAATCTTCGCCCAGAAGCGTCTCTATCTGCTTCTTGCTGCGCGACAAATCTGCCCCCTCCTTCAGTTTGATACCGATCGAAGAGAGTTCGTCGTCATAATCGAACAGACGACGGGCGAAATTGAGCGAGGTAAGGATGTAACTGCCGTCGTACTTCTGCTGATTGACGGCAAAGACGACGCCGGGCGAGAAAAGATAATCGCTGTTGAACCCCGACGATGGGTTGGCAAGGTTCACCTGACCGTTGCGCTTCGGTGCGTAAACCGTCAGCGGGTCGACAAACGAGATGCCGGAACCGAGCACGGAGACGAGCTGAATGCCCATCACTCCATACTCCACCACCTCATCGTGCAGCACCAGTTCGCCTCTTCCATAGAGAATACTGTCGATGGGGGTCAGCTGTCGGAACGAGTCGTCGACGCCCTTAATCACCACCATCGCCTGCTTCTCCTTGTATTGCACCATGGCATTCTCTTCCAACTCGCGTGTCACCACCTCCACGTCGGGCAGTGCCGACAGTTGACCGAGAGGCACCTCTGCCGCCCGAAACACCTTTCCATGGGCGGGAACCACCTTCAATGGCGGATCGAAAGCGGTAAAAGAACTGCCCACCAAGTCGCGGAAACCGTTGAAGACGGAGAGGGTACACACCAAGGCCATCGTAGCCAAGGCGACTCCACACACCGAGATTCCCGAGATGATGTTAATGGCATGATGCGACTTCTTCGAGAAGAGGTATCGTTTCGCTATGTAAAGAGGAAGGTTCACCGGATTTTATTTCTTCAGCAACTCATCAATCTTCTCAATGTAATCCAGCGAGTCGTCCACGAAGAACTTCAGCTCCGGGATGATACGCAACTGATGGCGCACGCGTGTGCCCAGTTCGTAACGGATGGATTTCATGTTGCCATTGATGTTGTTCACAATCTCTTCACTTCGGTTGGAAGGGAAGACACTCAGGTAAACGCGGGCGATGCTCAGGTCGGGACTGATGCGCACGGCACTTACCGACACCAGGATACCGCGGGTAGCCTGCGTCTGCTGTTGGAAGATGTCGCTCAACTCCTTCTGAATCAAGCGTGCAATCTTATTTTGTCTCGTTGTTTCCATTCTTTCTTCTTATTTGCTTAAATAGTTTGTTCAATCTTTCTTTCGAATCAGGGTCAGTCCGTCGCGCAGCGGCAGAATCACCTTCTCCACGCGCTCATCCTTCGCCACAAAGTCGTTGAAGGCCATGATGCCCAGCGTCTGGCGGTCGGTGGGGTGCGTCTCCAGCACGTGACCGTCCCACAAGGTGTTATCCGCCAGGATATAGCCACCGGGGCGCAAGTGGGCCAGCACCATCTCGTAATAGTCGAGGTACTTGCGCTTGTCGCCGTCCACAAAGGCGAGGTCGAACGTCTCATTCAGTTGCGGCACCAGCTGCATGGCATCGCCGATGTGAAAGGTAATCTTATCGGCATAGGGCGAGCCCTCCAGCCACGGCCGGGTGAAGTCCTCCTGCTCATCGTTGATTTCAAAGGTGTGCAACATGCCCCCTTCGGGAAGTCCCTCCGCCAGGCACAGTGCCGAATAGCCGCTATAGGTACCGATCTCCAGCACCCGCATCGGACGAATCATGCGCACGAACATCTTGAGCAACCTACCCTGCAGGTGGCCCGAGGCCATGCGCGGCCTCAACAGTTTTACATGCGTATCGCGATAAAGGGCACGCAGATAGTCCCCTTCATCGTCGATATGCTGTAGGATATAGTCATCTATCTGACCGGTCTCTTCCATGGTGCGAAGTGTGGATTACAGATAACGGTTGCGGTTGGGCAACGCATACTCATCGGCATACTTCAGCACGTCGTTCACCTGATTGATCTCCAGGAAAGAGGTACGGGTATGTACCTTACCGGAGCTCAGGTAGCACACGTAGTCTTCCGGTTTCAACACGCCGTCGGCCAGCAACTTGCGCAGCGCTGCGAAGTAGTACTGCTGTCCGTTCTCGCGCTCGGGCAAGTAGATAGCCTCCACACCGTAAGAGAGGGCCAAGTGACGCATGGTCTTCTCCTTGTAGCAGATGGCCAGGATGTGGTTCGGTCCACGGAAAGCTGCCGTGTAACGAGCGGTACGTCCGGAATAGCTATCGGTGATGATGGCACGAATCTGCGGCATCGCCACACCGGCCTCCACCGCCTGCTTACTCAGATACTCCGTCGGGTCACAATGCTCCGACAAGGGGATATCAATGGCAAACTGCGTCTCACGGTCCTTCTCGGCCTGTGCCGCAATCTGAGCCATGGTGCGGAGTGCCTCCACCGGATATTTACCGTAAGCCGTCTCACCGCTCAACATCAACGCGTCGGTACGGAAGTAAACGGCATTGGCGATATCGGTCACCTCGGTACGTGTCGGGCGCGGGTTCTTAATCATGCTATGCAACATCTGCGTAGCCACAATCACCGGCTTCTTGGCCAACACACAACGACGGATAATCATACGCTGGATGCCCGGGATACGCTCCTGAGCCACCTCGATACCCAAGTCGCCACGTGCCACCATGATACCGTCGGCAGCCTCGATAATCTCGTCGATGTTGTCCACACCCTCCTGGTTCTCAATCTTCGCGATGATTTTAATCTCACTGCAGTTGGCATCCAAGATCTCGCGGATATCCATCACGTCCTGTTTGTTGCGCACAAACGAGTGAGCGATGAAATCAATATCTTTCTCAATGGCGTAAGCAATGTTGTTACGGTCCTTCTCGGTCAGTGACGGGAGGTTGATACGTACTCCCGGCACATTGACACTCTTACGGCTGCCCATGGTGGCCTCGTTGCGCACCTCGCAGCAGAGTGCATCGCCCTCACGGCTCTCCACATAGAGCTCCAAATCACCATCATCAATCAACACACGACTACCCACCTGTACATCTTCTGCAAATTTGGGGTAGCTCACATAGATTACGTCACGTCCCGACTCCTGCGTGGGGTCGCCGATAATCTTCACACGGTCGCCGATATGGAACTCCACCGGCTGATCGTTGATGAGCTTCGTGGTGCGCACCTCCGGTCCTTTGGTGTCCATCAGGATACCGATACGGGGACTTACGGCGCGTACATTTTCAATCAACTTGTCGAAGCCTTCGCGGCTGGCATGGGCGGTGTTCATACGAACCACGTTCATACCGGCATCAAACAACTCTTGGATAAACTCTTTGTCACAGCGAATATCCGAGATGGAGGCTACAATTTTAGTCTGTTTTAGCATCATACGCTTATCACCTTAAAAATATTTTAATACCAATTCTATTTCTTCTTTGTCTCCAGCAAAGCCTCTACGCCCAAACGATAGGAATCGAGTCCGAAACCGCAAATCACTCCGAGACAGGCGCAAGAGATCATCGACTTGTGGCGGAACTCTTCGCGTTTGTGCACGTTGGAGATGTGCACCTCAATCACCGGTGCCGTGATGGCACGAATGGCATCTTGCAGGGCAATCGAAGTGTGCGTATAAGCACCCGCGTTGAGCACAATGCCGTCGATGTCAAATCCCACTTCGTGCAACTTGTTGATCATCTCGCCCTCCACATTCGATTGATAGTAGTCAATCTCTACGTCGGGATAGCGCTGACGCAACGTTTTCAGATAATCCTCGAAAGAGGTGGCTCCATAGATGGAGGGCTCTCGCTTGCCCAATAAGTTGATGTTGGGTCCGTTTATTATTTGGATCTTCATAGGCTTTCCTTTTGATATTTTGTATCTTTGTCAACAATTTTGGTACAAAGGTAGAAAAAAAGATGGAACTTTACGAAAAAAAAGGCAACAAGGATGAAAACATCGTCATCTTTAGGAAATACAAACAATATTTACGACTTGAAAAGTCTTTTTCAAAGAATACGATGGAAGCGTATCTTTCCGACTTGCAGAAGCTGAATCAATTTCTGCAGGAGGAGCATATCGACTTGTTGCAAGTGACCATCGACCAGCTGCGTCTCTTCGCGGCGGGACTGCGGGATGTGGGGATTCATCCGCGTTCGCAGGCCCGGGTGCTCTCGGGCATCCGCACCTTCTACCGCTTCCTGGTGCTCGACGGCTACCTGGAGGACGACCCGACGGAGCTGCTGGAGTTTCCGAAGATTGGTTTCAAGCTGCCCGATGTGCTGACGGTGGAGGAGATTGACCGCCTCATCGGTTCCATCGACCTGACCAAACGCGAGGGGCAACGCAACCGCGCCATGCTGGAGGTGCTCTACAGCTGCGGTCTGCGTGTCAGTGAACTGTGCAACCTGAAGATGTCGAACCTCTTCCTGCAGGAGGGCTTTCTGAAGGTGGAGGGCAAGGGCAACAAGGAGCGACTGGTGCCGGTCTCTCCCCGCGCCGTGGAGGAGCTGACGCGCTACTTTGAAGAACGCGATGAGATAGCAATCAAGCCGGGCAGTGAGGACTTTGTCTTCCTGAGTTTCCGCCGCGGCACTCCCCTCTCGCGCATCCTCGTCTTCAAGTTTATTAAGGAGCAAGCCGCATTTGTGGGCCTCACCAAGCAAATCAGTCCCCACACCTTCCGCCACTCCTTCGCCACCCACCTGCTGGAGGGAGGCGCCAACCTGCGCGCCATCCAGTGCATGCTGGGCCACGAAAGCATCACCACCACCGAGATATACACCCACATCGACCGTCAGCGACTGCGCGAAGAGATTATCAACCACCACCCGCGCAACCTGAAGTACGCCGAAACCCACGGAAAGATGAAAAGATAGTCCCGAAAACGAAAAAGTTGATACCAAAAGCGTACGCCCTCACATTCTTTTGCTACCTTTGCAAATGCTTAAAGAAGCGACCTTAACGAATTGCACTAATTATTATATAAAAAACAGTAAAGAACTATGTTTAGAAAAATCACATTGCCCCTCTTGGTGGCTATTGTATGCATGCTCTCCTCTTGTAGCAGCAAGATGGGCGAGTTGTCTTCTGACTACTTTACGACCACACCTCAGGTACTGGAGGCTGTCGGCGGTAAAGTGCCTGTAACTATCAACGGTAAGTTCCCCGAGAAGTACTTCAAGAAGAACGCTGTTGTAACCGTAACTCCCGTGCTGAAATGGGATGGTGGCCAGGCTACCGGTGCTTCCACAACTTTCCAAGGCGAGAAGGTGGAAGGCAACAACAAGACCATCTACTACAAAGCCGGTGGTAACTACACCATGAAAACCTCTTTCGACTACATCCCCGAGATGGCGAAATCTGAGTTGTACCTGGAGTTTGATGCCAAAGTGGGCAACAAGAGCGTAAGCATCCCGGCAGTGAAAGTGGCCGACGGTGTCATCGCTACTTCCGAGTTGGTGAAGAACACCTTGCGTTCTGCCAACCCCGCTAATGCTGAAGATGCTTTCCAGCGTGTCATCCAGCAGGCTAAACAGGCCAACATCATGTTCTTGATTCAGCAGGCAAACGTTCGCGCCAGCGAGTTGAACTCTGATCCTATCAAGGAGTTCTACGCTTTGGTGAAAGAGGTGAACGACAATCCGAAAACCAACATGCTTGATAACATCGAGGTAAGCGCTTACGCTTCTCCGGATGGTGGTTACACTTTGAACGACAAACTGGCCGAGCAACGTGAAACCAATGCAACGAAAGCATTGAACGCTCAGCTGAAGAAGAGCAAAGTGGATGCCATCGTGGATACCAAATATGAGGCTCAGGACTGGGAAGGCTTCCAGGAGTTGGTGGCTCAGTCGAACATTCAGGACAAGGAGTTGATTCTCCGCGTACTCTCTATGTATCAGGATCCCGAGCAGCGTGAGAGCGAGATTAAGAACATCTCTTCTGTCTACAAAGACTTGGCCGACAATATTCTGCCGCAGCTCCGCCGCGCACGCCTCACTTTGAACTATCAGTTGATCGGTCGTTCTGACGACGAGATTCTGGAGGCATTCGCCAGCGATCCTTCTGTATTGAGCGTAGAGGAGTTGCTCTATGCCGCTACTTTGGTAGACACCGCTGCCGAGCAGGAGAAGATTTACAAGAAAACAGTAGAGCTCTATCCGAGCGATGCTCGTGCCCTCAACAACTTGGGTGAGTTGGCTTACAAAGCAGGCGATATGACCACCGCTGCCAACTACTTCAACCAGGCGTTGAAAGTGAACAACAACTTGGCTGAGGCCAACGTGAACGAAGGTTTGATTGCATTGCTCAACAACGACAAGAGCGCTGCTGAGGCTTACCTGGCAAAAGGTAGCGAGGCAAAAGCTGCCAACGAGGCTTTGGGTAACTACTACATCGCCGACGGTCAGTACGAGCGCGCCGTAAACGCTTTCGGTAACACGAAGAGCAACAGTGCCGCTTTGGCTCAGATTCTGACCAAAGATTACAACAAGGCAAAGAGCACGCTGAGCGAGGTGAAGAACCCGGATGCGTACACATCTTACCTGAACGCAATCATCGGTGCCAGAACCAACAACTCCAGCATGGTGATCGACAACTTGAAGAGCGCCATTGCTCAGGACAGCTCTTTGGCTAGCAAAGCTGCCAACGACTTGGAGTTCTCTAAGTTCGCTACCAGCTCAGCTTTCAAAAGCTTGGTGAAGTAATCTCTTCCAACCCTATAAAAAAAGTGGGGAAGCCGCGGCTTCTCCACTTTTTTTATGTTCGTTTCGCTCGTCCCTGCGACGGCGATGCTCATTCCTCCGGCAGTTCCGCCAGCAACTCCTGCATCGTCTTCCCCAGCAAAGGGTGACGCAAGGTGGGTGCAATCTCCGCCAAAGGCTCCATTACAAAGCGTCGTTGCGTCATTTCAGGGTGCGGCAGTACCAACTCCTCCCGCTCAATGATTTCGTCGCCGTAGAGCAAGATATCGAGGTCGATGGGGCGGTCGTGATACTGTCGATGCTCACTCTTCTGCGTTCGTCCCATGAGGCGTTCAATCTCCTGCGTCACCCGCAGCAGCTCCTCCGGCGAGAGGGAAGTCTCAAAGGCCGCCACCGCATTGAGGAACGCATGGTCGGAGACGAATCCCCAAGGCGCTGTCTCATAGAAAGAGGATAGAGACACGAGTGTCCCTACCCTCTCCTGTAAGTAAGCCAGCGCACACTTCAGTTGTCGGTCCTTGTCGCCCAGATTGGTGCCAAGTCCCAGATAAACACATGCCATGGCTATGGTTAGTTATTGTTGTTGAACGTTGATGTCAATCGTATTAACGGTCGGTAATCAGCATTGCGTCACCGTAAGTACCGAAGTGGTAACCCTCCTCGACCGCCTTCTTGTAAGCCTCCATCACCAGTTCGTAGCCACCGAAAGCAGCCACCTGCATCAACAGTGTAGACATCGGCATATGGAAGTTGGAAATCATGCAATCTGCCACCGTAAAGTCATAAGGCGGGAAGATGAACTTGTTGGTCCATCCCTCGAACTCCTTCAGGTGACCGTCGGTGCCCACCGCTGTCTCGATGGCACGCATCACCGTGGTGCCCACCGCACAGATGCGGTGACCGCCGTCTTTAGAGTTATTCACCGTCTTCACTGCCTCCGCATTGACAAACATCTGCTCAGAGTCCATCTTATGCTTGGTCAAGTCCTCCACATCAATCTCGCGGAAGTTGCCCAAACCTGCGTGCAGCGTAATGAAAGCACTGTCGATACCCTTGATCTCCATGCGTTTCATCAGCTCGCGGCTGAAGTGCAAGCCGGCGGTAGGAGCCGTCACTGCGCCCTCATTCTTGGCGTAGATGGTCTGGAAACGCTCCTCATCACTCTCCTCCACCGGGCGACCGATGAAATGGGGCAAGGGGGGCTCGCCGAGGGCATAGAGCGCACTCTTAAACTCCTCGTGCGTACCATCGAAGAGGAAACGCAACGTACGGCCGCGTGAAGTGGTGTTGTCAATCACCTCCGCCACCATCGAGTCGTCCTCTCCAAAGTAGAGCTTATTGCCGATACGGATCTTGCGGGCAGGGTCTACCAGCACATCCCACAGGCGCAACTCCTCATTCAGTTCGCGCAACAAAAAGACTTCAATACGAGCACCGGTCTTCTCCTTGCTGCCATAGAGGCGCGCGGGGAACACCTTGGTATCATTAAAGATAAAGACGTCCTTCTCATCGAAATATTCCAGGACCTCCTTAAAGATTCGATGTTCTATCTCACCTGTTTTCTTATGAACCACCATCAAGCGAGATTCGTCTCGATGCGGTGCCGGGTACTTGGCAATCAGTTCTCCCGGAAGATTGAATTTAAATTGCGACAGTTTCATAAATTCTCTGTTTTATTCATTAGTTTCTTCTATCTCTTGTTGATCCAGCCACGCGGGAAAGTCATCCAAGGGGATGCAATCCGCGAGGGTTACCTCTCCCACGCGAGTCCGCTCCAGAGCGGTCAGATGGGCACCGCTGTGCAGCGCCTCACCGATGTCTCGTGCCAGGGCACGGATGTAGGTTCCCTTGCTGCACACCACACGAATCTTAATCATCGGCAGTGCGTACTCCAGCAACTCTATCTCGTCTATCACCAATGTCTTGGCTTTCAGCTCCACCTCTTTTCCCTTGCGGGCGAGGTCGTAAGCACGCTTTCCGTTCACCTTGCAAGCCGAGAATGAAGGGGGCACCTGTTCGATGGTACCGATAAAGCCCTTCAGCGTCTGCTCCACCAGCTCCCGCGTGATATGCTCCGTGGGATAGTGAGCATCAATGGGGTGCTCCAAGTCGAACGAGGGAGTGGTTGCTCCCAGCTGCAGCGTAGCCACATACTCTTTGGTGTGGTACTGGAACTCCTCGATGCGTTTGGTGGCCTTGCCCGTGCAAAGGATCATCACGCCTGTAGCCAAAGGGTCGAGCGTGCCCGCATGACCCACTTTCATCTTCTTCACGCCATGCTTCTTGCAGAGGAAGTAGCGCACTTTATTCACCAGTCCGAACGAAGTCCACTCGTAGGGCTTGTTCAGATATAAGATTTCTCCTTCTCTAAAATTCATTCAACCAATCTTTTCAACCAACTAAACCTACCTATTAGAAAAACGAAGCGATGAGGGTTACCAGACCCACTACCGCACAGTAGATGGCAAAGTAGATCAACTTGCCTTTCTTCACCATGCGAATCATCCATTGGCACGCCAGACATCCGGAGATGAAGGCTGCCACGAAACCCACCGCGAGGGCGGTGGTGGAACAGGAGGCGGTGGCTACCGCTTCCCCACTGTGTTTCACCATCTTGAGCACGTCGAGCAGTGCCTCTCCCAGGATGGGCGGAATGACCATCAGGAACGAGAATTGCGCCAGCGTCTCTTTCTTATTGCCCAACAGGAGACCGGTGGCGATGGTGGAACCCGAACGAGAGAGACCGGGCATCACGGCCACTGCCTGCGCACAGCCGATGATGAAGGCATCCTTCGGGGAAATATGATCTTTGGGGCGTGGGGTGGCGTAGTAAGAGAAGGTGAGCAACGTCGCCGTCACCAGCAGCATCAATCCCACGATGAAGAGTCCGGAACCGAACACTTCCTCCACATAATCTTTCAAAAACAGACCGACAATGGCAATCGGTATCATAGAAATCAAGATATTTACGACATACTGTGTCTCGCGGTTCCAGCGGAACTTGAAGAGACCGCTCAATATCCAGCCAATCTCTTTCCAGAGAACCACCAATGTACTCAGTACCGTAGCGACGTGCACCAGCACGGTGAACGTCAGATTCTCTTCCCCATCAATGCCGAAGAGCGCCGCGCCGATGGCGAGGTGACCACTGCTGCTGACGGGCAAGTATTCGGTGAGGCCTTGCACCAGACCGAGGATCAATGCTTCAAACGTATTCATTTCGTTGTTTCGTCCGTTTTATTTTTTGTGTGATGAAGCAGCGCGTAAATCATAAACACGAAGCCGAAGAAGCATACGACGGGCGCCACTTTAATGCGACGTACGCTGAAAATATCGGGTTCGAAGGTGGTCTCGGTGGAACCGGGACCGGTCATCAACAGGAATCCCAGGATGACAATCACCATGCCCACAGCGAGCAGGATAAAGTTGGTTTTGCCCAAGGCAAACTTATTTTTGTCCACCGTCTGCGCGGTGTTTTTTTCTATTTGTTCTTCCATAACGGTAACTCTTAAGTGGTTATAGATAGTAGAGCGTTCCGGCTCTCATTCGTAAATACTTGTTGATGGAGAGGTAGGCGCACAGATAGGTAATCAGCAAACCGAACAACAGCACACTGACCGCCATCCAAAGCAACACATCGGTGGTGATCACCCCCACCAGCTCCGGTTCATAATCGAGCAACGTCCAGGCGGCCCCCATCAGTACGGCATTCGCCAGGATGCCCGAGAGCAATCCCACCCAAAGGCTGCGCAACAGGAACGGGCGACGGATGAAGCCCCAGCCTGCGCCCACCAGCTTCATGGTGTGAATCAGGAAGCGCTGCGCGTAGAGTGTCAGTCGCACGGTGTTGTTAATCAAGGCGAAGGATACCAGTGTCAGCAGTGCCGCAATGGCGAGCAGCACCGTACCGATGCGCCGCAGATTGGTGTTCACCGCCTCCATCAGCTCCTCGGGATAGACAATCTCCGTCACTCCCTCAGCAGCCCGCAACTCCTTCGTAATCCACGCCAAGCTGTCGGGATTGGTATAGTCGGAGTGCAGGCGAATCTCCATGGAAGCCGTAAAGGGATTGTATCCCAAGAACTCCTTCGGGTCGGTGCCCATCGCCTCCGTCTGCTCCTGCAACGCCTGCTCCTTAGAGACATAGGTGGTTGCCTTGATGTAGCGGGCATGGTCTAACCGATCTTGCAGTTTCACCAGTTCCGACTCCTTCAGCTCGTCGCTCAGCAGCAACGAGAAGTTGATATTCTCACGCACATAGACAGAGAGATTGCGTGCCGAGAGCCCCAAGAAGATGACGGTGCCCAGAAGCACCAGCACCAAGGTGGTACTGATACAGGAGGTGACGAACTGCATTCGTCCCGCTCCACGCCCTCTCTTTCTGTATTTCGATGGTTTCATCTCTTCTTTCTAAATATATAAATGACCGAACTACTCTTTCCTTTGTGGCCCCATGCCTGGAACCATGCTTTCAAACCTACCAGGAAACCGCGCATCATCGGGCATTTACGTCCGCTCTGACGCTCACTCATCATGGCGATGTAGAAGGCGTCGAAGGGCATCGGGTGCTGCTGTTCCAGCACGAAGCCGTGCTTTGCACCGAACTGTTGCATCGTGCCGGGCGTAAAGTGCCACAAGTGGCGCGGCACATCATACGCTGCCCAGCGGTTGCCGTAGTGCTCGGCATCCGCCGAACTGCAGTTGGGCACTGCCACCACCAGGATGCCACGGTCGTCGAGCAACGCGTGCAGACGGTTCCACAACGCATCCAGCGACTGCACATGCTCCATCACGTGCCACAACGTCACCACCTGAAACGAGCCCGGTTCAAAAGAGGACAACTCGCCCTCGGGCAACAACTTCAAGTCGAAATGGCCCAGTGCGAAGAGACGTGCATCGGCATCCTTCTCGATGGCCTCCACATCCCAGCCGCGCTCATACATGGTGTGCGCAAAGTAGCCTGTGCCCGCTCCATAGTCGAGCAAGCGACCGCCCTTGGCATGCAACGCCCGCTCCACCAGTCGCGCCTTGCGACCCAACATATAGCTGCGCACCAGGTGATACAACCGGTTCATCCACCCATCACGGGTATCGCTGTGCGAGATGTAATCAGGCGCCTTGTAATAGGGACCGATTTCCGTCTCGTCCGGTGCATCTTGCGTAAAACGAAAGCCGCAATCGGCACACTCCAAAAGTTCGAACTGTTCGCCCGTGACCAGATGGTCCGTGCAGTTCATGATATGTTTGAAATGCTTGCCGCCACAAAGGGGACAAGCCTGAATGTGATACTTGTTCATGAAAAAAAATCTATCGACGGAGCACCCTTGTTCACGAATGTGCACAATTCACCCCATTAACACGCAAAGTAACAAATAAAATGGAGACTTTCCGTGTTTATTTAAATACTTTTAAGAGATTCGCGTCGCTTTCGGTATTTTCCACGAAAAAGCCTCGGAACACTTCCATGATGGGGAGGTTCCGAGGCTTATTTAAGACAGAAAGTTAATGATTCAATTCTTGGCAGAGGTAATCATCAGCAAGAGTTGCTGATAGTGTGCCTTGTCGTCGGCCGAAGCGGAGCCGATCTTGCTCTTCAGCAAGCGCTCAATCTTCTCGGCCATCATCAGCTGGTAAGCAGCCGACTCGTCGAGCTGGTCGGTACCTACTTCGCCCTGGAAGCCATAGTCGCTCTGGTCGCCAAACATGCGCTCGCTGCCGAAGAGACAGCCGGCGATGGTGCCGTTACCCTGCTCCTCTTCCACGTTGAGCAACTCGTCACGATGTTGCGCGACGAAGCCGGTCGGATCCAAACGGTAGGCGATGATTTCATCCACGCTCGGTGCATAGGCTGAGGTGAACGATTTGCCGCCTTTCTTAGAGACGCTCTTACCTACGCCGGCTACGGCATCTTTCACGGCAATGCGCTGCAACAGCTTGTCGCCGGCAGTCAGTTTCTTACCCTGAATGGTAGGCTGCCAGATGGCCGTGTAGAGGTCCTCGTAGTACTCCTTCTGCGTGTAGGCATCCTGCTGACTCAAATGGGCTGAGAGCAGCACCGGATTGTTACGGTCGAAGAGTTTGCGACCGATGTTGGAACGGAGCGAGAGCGATTTGTTGACAGCCATCGGGAACTTGCGTGTCAGCTCGGGCGCATCCAGCCAGTCGCTCTTACGCAACTGATCAACCACCCACAAGAGTGACTGGTGTTGCAAACGACCCGGTACGGAAGTCCAACGCTCGCCCGTGGTACCCTCTTTCACTTCGGTCAGGTAGATACCACCCACATTGGCCAATACATTCGAGATATAGCGTGCATACTGGTTGCAGAGTGTGCCGTACAACTCCTGACGGTGGGCAGACGACTCGTCGTCTTTGATCCACTCATTCATGTGCGACAGGATGTATTGCAGGTTCTTGATACCATACTCACCCGCCTTCATCGGATCGTCACCCAAGTCCTCCTCGAGGGCACTCGGATCGTAACGTGACATCACCTGCTGCTTGCCGTAACGGTAGAGCGGGTCGCCGGCTTTGGCATCTACCCAGCTCTCCAACACCTTCGACTCCTCCTCGAACGAGAGGTTACCGGGGATGGGCTGATAGAGGTACTTGATGGCGTACTCATCATATACACCCAGATCGGGCGGGGTCAAGCGAACACCTTTGTCGCCCGGCTGTGCCACGTAGTTGAAGCGGGCATAGTCCATGATGGAAGGTGTGGTACCGTACTGCTGCGTGAAGCTGGCAGAACGGAGAGAGTCAACAGCATAGGCATGCGAAGCGCCCATGTTGTGCATCAAGCCCAGAGTGTGACCGATTTCATGAGAGAAGACGTATGAGAGTGATTCTTTCACTACGTCGTCGGGCATCTTCTGCGCACGAACGCGCTTGTCCAACTGCGACGTCTGTACGAATCGCCAGTTGTTGATGAGTTTGATCACGTCGTTGTAGACCAGCACGCTGGCGCTGATAATCTCACCGCTACGCGGATCGACCCACGACGGACCCATGGCATTCTCCACCGAGATGGGGATGTAACGGATACATGAGTATTTAATGTTATCCGGATCAAATTCGGGATCATCCTTCGGGAAATCTTTGGCAATCATGGCATTCTTGAAACCAATCTTCTCGAACGCCTTGTTCCAGATGAGCACCGACTGCTTCAACGGCTCTTTCCAATCTTCGGGGAAGGCATCGTCTACATACCATACAATCGGTTTCACCGGCTCTACCAGTTCGCCACGCAACCAAGCGGCTGTATCTTTCGGCTCCAGACGCCAGTGGTTGGCATACGAGTAGTTGGAGATACCATCCTTCTTCAGGGTCAGACGTTGCTTGCTTGTCAGGAAGGTACCCAGACGAGCATCGGCAATACGCGGACGCATCGGTTGCTCGGGGAGCAACAGGAGGGTACGGTTGACCTTGGTGGTCAAGCTATTGGAAGCCACTTCACTACCCATAAAGGAATAGCTACAGTCGTAAGTGAGGTAAGAAGCTACGCTGGCATTGTCAGAGAAAGACTTGATTTCTGCCAGTGAAGAGAACTCTTTCTTCAGGTTGGCACGAATCTTCAGCACACTGAAGTTGCTTGCCACCGGACAGAGTTGCTTCTCGTCGCCCGTGAAGAGCGCCGTCATATCGAAGACCACCGCCGTAGAATCTTGGTTGTAGGCGGCAATTTTATAGCGTTGCATGATGGCATCGCGATAGCTGCGTTCACGTGCCAGGTTGAGCTCTTCGTCGCTCTCCATGTTGGTGGAAGCAGCGAGCATCACCACGGTACTGTCCAGCAAAGCGAAGCGTACATGCATGGGATCATTCTGTTTATAGCCCACCGTCGCCAGTCGGGAGTTACCCGATTCGATGGTGGTGGATGAGATTAACACATCCCGGCCGAAATACTTCACCGGCATTTCGACATAAAGTTTATCGTTCACCTTATGCAGGGAAACAAAGTCGCCCTTAGCGGAGACTTTACCCGGCTTATCAAGCAATTTCTCGTAAGCCGACTTAGGCGGAGCACTCGGTCCATCCTTCTTTTTCTTTTTGGCCGAAGCCATCTCGGGCATTGCCGCCACCAAGGCGATCAGCAGCCACGACATACAAAGCAGAATCTTTTTTTTCATAGTTACCTTGTTTTTAGTAAACCCCTCCACCCCTGCGGGTGGAGGGGGAATTTGTCTATCTGTGTTGTAAAAAAAAACGTCTTTATTTAGGTATTAGGTCTTTGGAATTTCTATTTAGAGGCATTGCCTATACGAACAATGTCGATGCCCTGCTCTTTCAGTGATTTCACCAGCAAATTGTATTTGGTCTTCACCAGCGGATAGTTGGCCAAGTCGTCAGCCCAATCCTCTTCCGTCATGCTCACCAGGCTGGAGATGTATGCCATCCAGTCGGCTGAGTAGGTGAAAGTCCAAGCATCTGCCGCCCATTCGGAATCTTCGTAGTAGTCGTAGACGAAACCGGCGCCACGGCAATCCTCTGCCGAAGGCCACCAAGCATCGAAGACCACGTTATAGTTGGTTACCCGACGGAACTCGGCAGGAATGGTAATTTTACCCGAGTTCACCGCGCAATAAATCAACGCCGTCAACCAACGGTTACGCAAAGCCAGTTTCTCTGAGCTGCTCATCTCTGCCAAAGTCTTTGAAGTACGAGCTACCGCAATCTGCTTGTCGATGTAACGGATATCAGTATCCTCCCAACCGGAAGACCACCAGCCACTCACGTAGATTTGCAATTTCTCGGTCATCATTACCGCGAAAGGCAACAGTGTCTTCGCTTCCTCTGTAGTCAACTGATCCATCCACACGTACTGCAATACATCCAGCACCTCACCCACGTTGGCAGGGTCGATTGCCTCATACTGATAAGTATCGTCCATCACGCCAGCTTCGGTCTGCGACCAGTTGAAATCCTTCTCTGTGAAATCATAGAGAAAGTAGCTGCCGTAGGTGTTATACAGTGTCTGAATACGCTGATCGGCAGCTGTATTACCGCCTTGAGGCAACTGATAGAATCCCTCAGGCACCTCAATCGTACCAATGCTGTTATCGTCATCGTTGCAGGCAGTCAATCCGAAGAGCGCCATACAAGCGAGACCCATATAGATATTTTTCATCTTCATAACTCATTCAATTAATTAGTTCAACCATTAGTTAGAAGGCGTACGTGACGGCTGTGAAGCCGAAGCATTCTGCTGAATATTACCGTTGGCAGCTACATCATCCGCCGGGATAGGAATGGTGTACAACGGATCCTTCTCCTGCAACACGTAAGTCTGCATGGTAGCTCCACTGGTTGCCTTGTAAGCATGCTCAATGCGCGGCATACCGTAGCGACGAAGGTCGAACCAACGTACCTCGTCAAAGCAGAGTTCTACACGACGTTCCTGACGAATCTTCTCCAGCAATGTCAAAGAAGCCGTAGCACTCTCCTGCTCACTCAAATCCAGATAACGTTTTTCCTGCACCGCTTTCAAGTCAGCCTGCGCCGAAGCCGTCTGACCCAACTGTGCATACGCCTCGGCACGACTCAACCAAGCTTCCGACATACGGATGGAGTTAGTCGGCATACGAGCAGTACCCGAAGGATAAGACATACGGTGTTTGTAGATGGTCCACGAACCCGACCATGAACTATAGTAGAACCAGAAAGAAGTTCTTTTATCGTTCGAAGTCAGCAACTTGCCCAAGTCAGCAGAAACGCCCATCGCAGTCAACTTGATGGGAGTATTACCGTTGCCATACACCCACTCTACTTCCGTGTAATCGTATTTAGAGATACAGTCACTTCCGCTCAGCGTCGTATAGTCGGATACCTCACCACCGTCTTTGATGGCCTCTGTGGCCGCATCTACCACCTTCTGCCACTCCTCCATCTGGAGGTAGACACGACAGAGCAGAATCTCCACTGCCGGACGGTTGATGCGATAGGTACCTCTACGTTTGGTATATTTAGCGAAAAGCGCAGCCGATTCGTTCAAATCACTGATGATTTGATCGTAGACCTCAGCCACCGTACCACGCGGACGACCGCTGGTCTCCAGGTTGGCAGTCAGTTTCAAAGGCACACCGGCCGACTCCTTATTATAACTATAAGGCTCCGAGAAGATGTTGACCAACATATAATAGTAGTAGCCGCGCAATGCCAAGGCTTCTGCCTTCACCTGCTCCAGCTCTTCCTGATCACCGATAGCCTCATCAATGCCATCCAGCACTGCATTCACACCCTTGATTCGATCATAGGTTGATTCATAACAATCGGTATAAGTACCCGTAGCCGAAGCCGGGTTAGTCCACATATTAGGCTGCCAAGTGTAGAAGGGGAACAAACCCTCTACCGAAGTAGCCGAGTAGTCGGACACCTGACTCTCCACCAAGCCCATATCATCATCCAGGGCATAGAGAAGCGTATACAACGGCGAGGTTGGCGACGGATAGCCGGAGCCCAGAAGGAGCTCGCTATAATCGGCCACCGTGGTCACAATGACCTCGTCGGACGACTCCTGATCCAAGAAGTTGGAACAAGAGGAGGCTGTGAGCATCATTCCGCACAGACTCAAAGTATATATTAATTTCTTCTTCATCATATTTCGAATTTTAATGCGTTACAACTGATTAGAGGCTCACCTGCAAAGAGAGTGAAGTGACGCGACGTGTAGGCCAATCTGCCGTCTCCGGATCGAGTCCGTTCCAACGACTGTCTCTTACCCACATGAACGGGTTCGTCATACTTCCCTTCAACATCAAGCGCTGTACACCGAGGCGGTTCAAAATCTTCTTATCGAACTCATAAGAGAGTGAGATAGAACGGCAACGGATGAAGTCGGCCTTTGCTACACGTGCAGTCGACTGATTGTACATGGTGTAGAGACGACCCTCACTGGAAGCCACCTGCGTAGTGGTCGGCAGGTTAATCCAAGCCGAAGAGGTCGGAATGGAGGGGATATCCGTGATATCACCCGGCTGACGCCAACGTTTCAGCAAGTCGCGCGACAAGTTCTGACCCGACAAGGGCACACCGTAGTTGCTGGAGGTGTCATACAAATCGGGCAAACGGTTGCTGGCACCAAACTGCATGGTGAAGAGGGTGTAGAGCGACCAGTTTTTATATTTGAAACGCATATCGAAACCACCGCTGAAGTCAGGAATGAATTTACCTGATTTCACCAAGTAGCACAACGGTGTCTCACCGCCTTCTACGTCCATATTGGCAAACTGCGGAGTTCCGTCCTCGTCGTTCAAACCGGTGAACTCATAAGAGTAGAAGGTAGAGTAAGCCTCACCGTCTACCACAGCTGTACCGTTGATATAGTCGCTCAGCGTATTCACGCGCTGGTTCTTATCCACCGCATTGTTTGTCACGGTGGTATTGAAAGATACCTCCCAAGAGAAGTCCTTTGTACGAACAGGCACCACGCTGATTACGAAATCGTAACCCTTGTTAGTAATCTCACCACCATCCACATAGGCGTTCGTCACACCGTTCTCCAAAGGCACATTGCGTGAAGAGAGGATGTTGCTTCGCTTGTTATAGTAGTTGAGACTGAAGTTGAGTCGTCCGTCCAAGAAGGCAGCATCGATACCCAAGTTGATACTTCTTGTTTTCTCCCAACCCAAATCGCGGTAAGGCAGTGAACTGATGTTCAACAGATAGTCGTTGTAGTACTCGTTGACACCACCGTCGGTAGCGATCAAATAGGGAGAGATGGACTCTACGGCATTACCTTGGTAACCGTAAGAAGCAATCACATCAAAGTTGTTCAACCATGAGAACTTCTCAGCAAACTTCTCAGAAGCAGCACGCCACTTCAAACCAACTGACCAAGTAGGCTCGAAACGTTTTCTCTTATCCTGACCGAAGCGGTTGGAAGCATCCACACGACCGTTGACATTCAATACATAACGATTGTCATAGGTGTATGCCAAAGTAGCATACTCACTCAGTTTGTTGCTGGTGCGGTTGATGTTGGAAGCAGAGCCGCGTACCAGATCATTCTCCAAATAAGCACCTTCTTCTCCCGTTACATCCAGATACTGGATAGGCAACTCCACGAACGATTCACCACGATCTTTCAAATAGCCGTAACGGGTGTTCGAGTTACCACGGGTACGTGTAGAGGTACCCTCGATACCCAACTGACCGGTCAGGCGGTGGATATCGTCAAAGAGGTGGTCGTAAACCAAAGAAGCACGTGCGGTCCAAGTGTTCACCTCGGTGAGACCTGTCTCCAGCAAACCACCAAAAGGAATACGAGAGTAGTTCAACTCACTGTCGGTATTGGCGTAAGCACCGTAGTCATAACCACGCAAAGCTGCGATATAAGTAGAACGCTCGGTAGCCCACTGTTTGGTGTTCGTAGAAGAGCCCGAGTAAGAAGCCAAGCCCTGCAATTCCCAGCTGGGGAGGAACTTCCATTTGGCATCGATGGTAGCGCCGAGAGTCTGTGTACGACTGCGGGCACCGGTATTTGCCAACTCGTTCTTAATATTATAAAGGTAGTTGTCGCGGTTGTTCTCCACGGTACTCGAAACGTCTGAACGCTGCTCCGTGTAGTAGTAAGTGCCATCCTCATTATATAAAGGAATAGCACGACTGGTGTTGTAAGCATAACTAAACGGATCTACGCCGTAAGCGAAACCGTTGGTGTTACGCCAAGTACCATTCACCTGCATATCAATGAGCAACTTATGGTTGAGCAAGTTGAAAGTGGTGTTTGAAGTCACCGTCAAGCTGGTAGAGCTGTTGCCCTTTGCCTCACCGTTGTCCTCGTTGTAACCGAAAGAGGTACGGTTCTGCACCTTCTCGGAACCGCCGCTGATGCTGACGGTATGTTTGTGCGTGAAGGAGTTGCGGAAGAGCTCCGAGAACCAGTCGGTGTTCTGTGCCGCCATCTTGCGGTAAGAAGCATCAAACTGCTCCTGCGTAATCTCCTTGTTGAGCAACTGCTGCATCAAGCCCGTATAGCCCAAGCCCAGCTGTGAAGTAGGACTTGACACACGATCCTCATACATCTGTGCCGTGAACTGCATCAACTCGTTAGAGTTCATCTGGTTGTACAGGCCGTATCCCGGGCGCTGACCCACAGAGAAGTCACCGTTATAGTTGACTGAAATCTTGCCCACCTGTGCCTTCTTCGTCGTAATGACGATGACACCGTTGGCAGCCTCCGAACCATAGATGGCGGTGGCAGAAGCATCCTTCAACACCGTGATGGTCTCGATATCGTTCGGGTTCAACCAAGAGATGGCGTTACCTGCCAACTGACTGATATCATTGCTGTCCGAAGAGAAGTTCATATTGTTGTCGGAGTTGAACGGCTGCGGATTACGCTGAATTACACCGTCAACCACCCAAACCGGATCTTGACTACCCAACAGAGAAGAGGTACCACGTACACGCACCTTCGGGGAGACACCCACCATACCGGTGGTCTGTGTCACCAACATACCAGGAACGACACCCTGCAACATCTGGTCGATGGAAGAGGCACCCGACAAGAGAATGTCGTCCGCTTTCACCGTCGTTACTGAACCGGTGTAGTTACCTTTCGTCATGTTACCGTAACCGGTGACAACCACCTCGCTCAAGGTCTGTGCATCACCCTTCATCTGCACCAACATACGGGCACGTGCAGGAATCACCTGCGTCTTCATGCCGACGTAGGAGATACGCACATTGCGGTTGGTGGGTACATTCTTCAGACGGAACTTACCATCCACATCCGTGATGGTACGCTGGTTGGTGCCCTCCACCTGAATGGTGGCGCCAATCACCGGCAATCCGTCTTCATCCGAAACAATCTCACCTGTCAGTTCGGGAATAGACGCACCCTTTTGCAGGGAGATCGTCACCACATTTCCCTGGATGGTATAGGTCAAGGCCGTCTGCGACAAAATCACGTCGAGTGCCTTACGAATATCCACCCCTTTCAGAGAGGCTGTTACGATGTAATCTCTCACTTCACCCGGAACAAAATTGATTTTGTAACCGGAGCTTTCTTCTAATTGTCTCAAGGAAGAGGTCAATCCTTCATCCTTAAGTTCCATAGTGACAGTCGCGCCGCGCTCGGTTTGGGCCTGCATAACAGGAGCTCCAAGGAGGAACAACAGACAACATAAAGCCACTAGTTTCCTGGTTAGATTTCTTTTCATACGCTTTGAACTATTATATCTTTATCCCTCTTAAGGTATAATCGATACAAACATAGTTATTTTTCTCTAAAAGACCATCATTTTTGAGGAAATAAATGAACAATTAGCGATTATTTTCAGTGATTTGATGAGATTTTGCGTGAAAACTGCATGAATTTGCGACAATTTTCATTTCTTTTCGTATCTTTGTTCTAAAGAATTTTAAAAACAAGGTACCGATTATGAGTAATAAGAAACTGACCAAGTCCGCCGAGAAAGTACTGGGCGGCGTCTGTGGCGGCATTGCCAACTACTTTGACATCTCCCCCATTTGGGTACGCCTCATCTGGATTCTTCTCTTCTGTGTATTGGGCGTGGGCCTCATCGCCTATATCGTCCTTTGGGTTATCATGCCCGGCGTACCGAAGAAGAGCTACCAGGAGCGCATGGAGGAACGATTGAGACATCGTGGTTAAAAAAACAGACCTCCCCGGGAATGACACCAAGCGTCTCTTCCCGGGGAGGTCCTTTTTATCTTAGTTCAATGCTTCACCTTTCAGTGTGGCCGAAGAAGCATCCGTGATGCGCACCTGCACAAACTCACCGATGTGATGTCCCTTACGGTCGAACACCACCACGCGGTTCTGCTCCGTGCGACCGAAAAGTTGCTCGCGCGAACGCTTTGAAACACCTTCCACCAGCACCTCATACTCCTTGCCGATACAACGACGATTAGACTCTGCCGAGAGTTCGTTCTGCAGGGCGATAATCTCGTTCAAGCGACGAATCTTCACCTCCTCGGGTACATCGTCCGGCATGTGTTTCGATGCATAAGTACCCGGACGCTCCGAATACTTAAACATAAAGGCGGAGTCATAGCCGCAAAGACGCATCAGCGAGAGCGACTCCTGATGATCCTCCTCCGTCTCCGAATGGAAGCCCGCGAAGATATCCGTGCTCAAGCCGCAATCGGGCACAATGCGACGGATGGCCGCCACACGATCCAAATACCACTCACGCGTATATTTACGATTCATCAATTTCAATACCCTTGAGCTACCACTCTGCACCGGCAAGTGAATATGCTTGCACACATTCGGCACCTCTGCAATCACCTGCAGTGTCTCGTCGCTCATGTCCTTCGGATGTGAAGTAGTGAAACGCACACGCATGGTCGGCACCGTCTCCGCCACCCGGCGCAACAATTGCGGGAAAGTCACCGTCTCCCCGTCGCGTTCAAAGCGATACGAGTTGACATTCTGTCCCAGCAGCGTCACCTCCTTGTAACCCTTTGCTTGCAAATCGCGCACCTCGTTGAGGATACTCTCCACGTCACGACTGCGTTCACGACCGCGCGTATAGGGCACGATGCAATAGTGGCAGAAGTTGTTGCAGCCACGCATGATAGAGACAAAGCCCGAGATGTGGTTGCCACAGATACGCGACGGAATCACCTCGCGATAAGTCTCCGTGGTAGAGAGTTCCACATTGATGGCCTTCTCGCCCGCCTCTACCGACGCCACCATATCCGGCAGCGAGAGATAAGCATCGGGACCCACCACGAGATCCACGTGGTGATTGTTGATCAAGTCATCCTTCACGCGCTCCGCCATACAGCCCAGCACGCCCACAATCAGATGACGCCCCTTCTTACGCATGGAGTGGAAGAACTCCAGTCGGTTAATAATCTTCTGCTCCGCATTATCACGCACCGAGCAAGTATTCATAAACACCGCGTCCGCCTCCTCGAGCGACTCGCACACCTGATAGCCCGCCATTTGCATCACGGAGGCAATCACCTCACTGTCGGCCACATTCATCTGGCAGCCGTACGTCTCAATAAAGAGTTTCTTGTTCTCAGTTGCAGATTTAAAGTCTGCTTCTTGTTCCTGATGTGTCATTTTTTTCTGTTGGTTTCTGATTCAGGCTGCAAAGATAGCAAAAGTTCTTGATTTTACCGATAAATAAGGAGAAGAAACCGACCAACGAACGCTCTTTCAAGAGAAAAGATTCAAACTTATCGCTCGTTTTATGTTTCAGTTTAAAACTTAACAACGAGGAAAAGTAATGAATTGAACGCATAAAAATATAATAATTGTTAAAGAATCAAACTTTTCTCTTCAATTATTTGGGAGTAACCAAATTTCTTCTGACTTTTGACAACGAGAAAAAACGTTAGATTTTTTCATAGTTAAGGTTTAGGTTAAAATAAAAGGGGGGAGCTGTGAAGTTCCCTTTTTTTATGCCTTCTTCTTGGCGCAGTAAAAAAATATACCTATCTTTGGGCAGTTAAACTTAATAGGTATGGAAGATATCGTTCAAGTATTCACTGCGCTGATTGTCATTGGTGTAGCGATTTTCAGCTCCATCAACAAGCGCAGACGAAGCGTTCAAGCACAGGAAGCATACGAAGAGACGGAAGAAGCTCCGTTCATCGAGCTCACTGACGAGGAGGTCACTACGCACCGCCCCGCCTGCTCGTCACAGCCTCCGCGCCACCGGACGAAACGCCCTACCCCAACTCCCCAAGCTGCCACCACTGCAGCCGGGCCCGCATCCGCAGCTCCCGCTCCACAAGCCACCAACGCACTGACCAAGGAGGCCAAAGAGCGATTGCGCACCCCGCAAGGAGCCCGCGAAGCTTTTATCTACTCACAAATATTCACTAGAAAATACCAATAAAATAGATTCAAACAATGATGGGATTTAAAACAATTACAGCTGAAGAAGCAGCCAGCCTGGTGAAGCATGGATACAACATCGGCATCAGCGGATTTACACCCGCCGGTACCCCCAAGGCTGTCACCCCCGAAATTGCGAAGATTGCAGAGGCAGAACACGCCAAAGGGAACCCGTTCCAAATCGGTGTTTTCTCAGGCGCATCCACCGGAGATTCCTGCGACGGTATTCTTTCCAGAGCCAAAGCCATTCGCTACCGTGCACCCTATACCACCAACGTCGATTTTCGTAAGGCGGTGAACAACGGTGAAATTGCATACAATGACATCCACCTCTCTCAGATGGCCCAAGAGGTGCGCTACGGGTTCATGGGTAAAGTGGACGTAGCCATCATCGAGGCGTGTGAGGTGACCCCCGACGGTAAGGTCTACCTGACTGCAGCCGGTGGTATCGTGCCGACCATTGCGCGCCTGGCAGATAAAGTGATTATCGAACTAAACGCCTTCCATAGCAAGAACATGATGGGTATGCACGACGTGTATGAGCCCCTCGACCCGCCCTATCGCAAGGATATTCCTATCTATAAGCCGAGCGACCGCATCGGTGTACCTTACGTGCAGATTGATCCGAAGAAGATTGTGGGCATCGTGGAGTGCGACCTCCCCGACGAGGCTCGTTCTTTCTCGGCACCCGACCCTGTGACCGACCAGATTGGTCAGAACGTGGCCGACTTTCTGGCTGCCGATATGAAACGCGGCATCATCCCCTCCACCTTCCTCCCCTTGCAGAGCGGTGTGGGTAACATTGCCAACGCGGTGTTGGGCGCATTGGGACGCGATAAGACCATCCCGCCCTTCGAGATGTTTACCGAGGTGCTTCAAGACGCCGTCGTAGGCCTCATCCGCCAGGGACGTGTGAAGTTCGGCAGCACCTGCTCGCTCACAGTCACCAACGACTGCTTGCGCGGCATTTATGAGGACATCAACTTCTTCCGCGACAAGCTCGTCCTGCGTCAGTCGGAGATTTCCAACAACCCCGAGCTGGTACGTCGTTTGGGCGTTATCTCCATCAATACCGCCATCGAAGCGGACATTTACGGCAACGTGAACTCCACCCACATCGGCGGTACGAAGATGATGAACGGTATCGGTGGTTCGGGCGACTTCACCCGCGGTGCTTACATCAGCATCTTCACCTGTCCTTCCGTAGCGAAAGAGGGTAAGATCAGCGCCATCGTGCCGATGGTGAGCCATGTAGACCATAGCGAACACTCAGTGAACATCGTGGTCACCGAGCAAGGCGTGGCCGACCTCCGCGGCAAGAGTCCGATGGAGCGTGCCAAGACCATCATCGAGAACTGTGCCCACCCCGACTATAAGAACCTGTTGTGGGACTATCTCAAGATTGCTCAGAAGGGACAGACCTGGCAGAACCTGCGCGCAGCCTTTGCCATGCACGACACCTTGGCGCGCGAAGGCGATATGCGCTTAACCAAGTGGGAAGCATACCTCTAAGCATTGAGATTCGCTGATATTTGATAAAATCTATACAATTTTCGGGCGTAAAGAAGGCTATATCGTTAAATTATAGTATCTTTGCGCCCGAATTTTAAAATAGATGAATGAAGACATTTAAAGAGTTAGGTGTTTCCGAAGCGATTTTGAAAGCAATCGAGGAGATGGGATACGAACATCCCATGCCTGTACAAGAGGAGGTGATTCCGTACCTATTAGGAAACCGAAATGATGTAGTTGCATTGGCACAGACCGGCACAGGAAAGACAGCCGCATTTGGTTTGCCGCTGATTCAGAAGATTGATACGACACAAAGAGTACCCCAGGCTTTGATTCTTTGCCCCACTCGAGAACTTTGTTTACAGATTGCCGGCGATTTGACCGACTACTCCAAATACATCGATGATTTGAAGGTGCTGCCCGTCTACGGCGGTTCTTCCATCGAGAGCCAGATACGCAGCCTGAAGAAAGGCGTACATATCATCGTAGCCACCCCGGGCCGCCTCATCGACCTGATGGAGCGTCGCACCGTGAGCCTTGCCACCGTACAGAATGTGGTGATGGACGAGGCGGACGAGATGTTGAACATGGGCTTTACCGACAGCATCAACGCCATCTTGGCGGATGTGCCCGAGGATCGCAACACTCTGTTGTTCTCTGCCACGATGAGTCCGGAGATTGCCCGTATCTCCAAGAAATACCTGCACGACGCGAAAGAGATTACCATCGGCACCAAGAACGAGGGTAGCAGCAACGTGCACCACGTCTACTACATGGTGCATGCCAAGGACAAGTATGCTGCCTTGAAGCGCGTGGCCGATTTCTACCCGCAGATTTACGGCATCATCTTCTGCCGCACCCGTAAGGAGACGCAAGAGATTGCCGACAAGCTGATACAGGACGGCTACAATGCCGATTCGCTCCACGGCGAGCTCTCACAGGCGCAGCGCGACCTGGTGATGCAGAAGTTCCGTCAGCACCATTTGCAGTTGCTGGTGGCCACCGATGTGGCTGCGCGCGGCATCGACGTGGACGACCTGACGCACGTCATCAACTACGGTTTGCCCGACGACACCGAAAGCTATACCCACCGCAGCGGTCGTACCGGTCGTGCCGGTAAGACGGGTACCTCCATCGCCATCATCAACATGCGCGAGAAAGGAAAAATGCGTGAGATTGAGAAGATCATCCAGAAGAAGTTTGAGGCAGGCGTACTCCCCACCGGCCAGCAGATTTGCGAGAAGCAGTTGCTGAAAATGGTGGATGAGATAGAGAAGGTGAAGGTGGAAGAGGAAGAGATTGCCTCTTTCTTGCCGGAAGTTTACCGCAAGCTGGAGTGGCTGGAGAAGGAGGACATCATCAAACGTATGGTGGCGCGTGAGTTCAACCACTTGTTGGGCTATTACCGCAACGCCGAGGAGATTGAAGTGCCCACCGACAGTCGCAAGGAGCGCAATCGTGACGAGGCAGGCAACGGTCGCCAGAAGCGCAGTCGTAAGGCGGAGGCAGGCTTTACACGTCTCTTCCTGAATCTGGGTAAGAGCGACAATTTCTTTGCTTCACAGGTCATCGACTTGGTCAACCGCAACGTACGTGGTCAGAAGGTGAACATCGGCCGCATCGACTTGATGCAGAACTACTCATTCTTTGAGGTGGACGAGAAGCAGGCGTCTGACGTGATTGCAGCCTTGAACCGTGCCAAAGTGAACGGTCGCAAGGTGACGGTGGAAGTGGCCGGCGAAGAGAACGAGAATGGTCGCAAGGGCAAAGGTTTCCGCAAGGAGGCTCGTGGCGAAGGTCGTAAAGAGTTCCGCAAAGAGGGTCGTGAGGAGCGCAAAGCCCGTCCGGAAAAGCGCAACAAACCGAGTCGCGAGGAGCGTGGTTACACCGCAGCCCGTGGTCCCAAGAAGAAAGACGACTGGAAGAAGTTCTTCAACGGTGATTTCCACGATGAGGAACCCGATTTCAGCGAAGAAGGTTGGGCCATGCGCACTCCGAGAAAGTAAGCAGGAAGCACCAAAAATCTTTTCATGATAGAGAAAGCCTCTGCAGACCAGGTTTTAGAACCGGCTTGCAGAGGCTTTTATGCTTTGA
>CAYSOW010000001.1:5798-32344 GCA_964432715.1 uncultured Bacteroides sp. | reverse complement strand
AGGCTTTTATGCTTTGATTGCGTGGCAACCTTATTTAATGTGATTCTTCTCCTTCCACTCGTCATACATCGGGAGCAACTCATTCGGCCAATAGCCGTACCAGTCATAGCCCGTACGACGCTCGGCATTGACATCAGCCAGCTTCCAGACCTTTACACCGGCACGGGTACAGAGGAAAGGAGTATTGTCTTCCACCTCATAGAAACGCGCCCAAATGGGGGGAGCCAGACTGTCGACCACCTCCACCCGATCGAAGGGGTACTCGTGGTTGATAATCTTCTCCTCGGGAAGCGGCACCTCCACGATGCGTAGATTGGGGATGATGGAGCGACGCAGCCACGCCATGGCAGACTCTATCGCCTCTACCACCTCCGGCGCGGGAGATGGAATCTTCATCAACAGGCGTAACACATCACAACTCTCGTTGGCAGTGATGCCCGGCAACTCATAGGTGCGCGCCTTCACCGGCAAGAAAGTCTCATTGTCGTGCTGCTGCGCCCAAGCAGTCTTCACGCCCTGCTGCACCACCTGACAACGCAGAATTAACGCAATGCCGCGAGCATATCCATCCGCTATCTGAGCACGCATCTCCTCATCGAGCCAAGAGAAACGCTCATCGCCCAACGTAATCTGTTGAAAGAGCTCCAGCGCACCGGTGGTGACCTCATCGTTGAAGGTGACAGCATCTACATCCCAGCCACGCCAACCGCCATTCGACTTCTGCGTGGAGAGGAGATAACGCAAGCCCTTCAGTGCTGCCTCATGAAACAGTTCTTCGTGCGAGAGGCGATAAACCTCCGCCAGATAGGCAATCTGCGGAAAGGTGTTGCGATTATCAAGCGTACTAAGGCGATAACGCTCCTTCAACGCCGTTTTCACGGAGTCTACGGGCAGTTGTGCCAACCAGTCGATATTCTTCGGCCAACCGCCGTCTTCGTTCTGATAAGCCACAAATTGGCGCGCTATGGAGAGGTAGTCCGCCTCATCCAGGCGCGGATAGTTCCGATCTTTATGCTCCAGGTTCCAGTGGTGAATGCCATCACGGAAAGGCTCCATGGAGGGAATCTGCTGCGACTCTTGTGCCGGCAGCCGGTTCACGGTTCCTCCCAGCAGCAGGAGGAGAGCAATGAGCAAGTGTTTCTTCATGATTTTATGGGAAAAAGGGTTATCTAAAATACTTACCTATCACGGGGAGCGACTTCAGCGGCAGGTCGGTCTTCAGCACATACGCCACAAAAACCAGCAGCAACAAAGTGCGCACCGCCATCAGCAGCCAAAGGTTGGAGATGGGCAGCCACTCCGCCACCACATAGAGCACCGCAGCCAGGAGGACATACTTCGCCATCCCCTTCAAATCATAGGCGATGGGGAAACGCTTCTGCCCGACGAAATAAGAGAGCACCATGCTGACAGCATAGCCAGAGAAGCCAGCCCAGGCACACGCCATATAGCCGTAGCGCGGCACGCCCCAGAAGTTGATGGCGAGCAGCACGGCACAGCCGGCAAAGGAGAAATAGGCGCCCCAACGGGTCTCATCAATGAGTTTGTACCAGAAAGAGAGGTTGAAGTAGATGCCCATGAAGATTTCCGCCATCATCACAATGGGCACAGCCCGCAATCCTTCCCAATAGTCGGGCGCAAGGATATACTTCAGCAGGTCGAGATAGAACATCACCGCCAGAAAGGCGAGCAGCGTGAATATCAAAAAGAACTTCATGGCTTGTGCATAAACCGTGCGACTGTCCTTATCCTTGCTCTTGCCGAAAACGAAAGGCTCATAGGCATAGCGGAAAGCCTGGGTAAGCATGGCCATAATCATGGCTATCTTGCTGCAGGCACCGTAGATGGCAAGCTGGGTCTTGGCGGCATCACGATCGGGATAGATATGGCGGAAGATCATCTTGTCGGCCACCTGATTGAGGATGCCTGCAATGCCGAGAATGAGGATGGGATATGAATAGTGGAGCATGCGGCGCGCAAGGGCACGGTCGAAGCCGGCACGGAAGCGCAGCAGAGGGAGCATCAGCAACATAATGAAAGAGGTGCAGAGCAGGTTGAAGAGGAAGGCGTAGAAGACGTCATCTCCCCCCAGAAAGAGGTAGTAAGTGACATTCAGCGCGATGTTCAACACAATGAAGAGCAACTTCAATCCGGCGAAGAGCAGTGGTCGCTTCTGATAACGCAGGTAAGCAAAAGGAATGCATTGGAAAGCATCCATGGCTACCACCCAAATCATCATACCGAGGTACCAAGGATGGTCGGCATAGCCTGCGGCTCCCGCCAGTTGCGGCAAGAAGAGGGTGCAGAGCAGAGCAAAGAGGAGGGAGGTGGTACCCACCATGGTTAAGACAGTGGAATAGACCCGTGCAGGGTTTTCTTCCTCCTTATTGACAAAGCGAAAGAAAGTGGTCTCCATGCCGTAGGTAAGGATGACCATCAGAAAGGCGGTCCATGCATAGACCTCCGTAACGACGCCGTAACCGCCCGAGGCAGCCGACATGGCTGATGCGTAGATGGGCACCAGCAAATAGTTTAAGAATCGGCCTACGATGCTGCTCAATCCGTAGATGGCAGTGTCTTTGGCCAGGGATTTCAAATTAGCCATGTAGTGATGAAAATGAGTGTTTCGTTAATCGAACAGGTCCTTCATCGCGGAGATTTTGGTGCGGCCCAGATGCTGATAAGCGAGCTCGGTGACCTCACGTCCGCGGGGAGTACGCTTGATGAATCCCTCCTTGATGAGGAAGGGTTCGTAGACCTCCTCCAGCGTGCCGGGGTCTTCACCCAAGGCCGTCGCAATGGTGGAGAGTCCGACGGGTCCTCCTTTGAACTTGTCGATGATGGTGCATAATATTTTGTTGTCTATCTCATCCAGTCCGTAACGGTCGATATTGAGTGCTTCCAGTGCGAAGCGGGCTATCTCCATATCAATACGTCCGGAGCCTTTCACCTGTGCAAAGTCGCGTACGCGGCGCAGCAAGGCATTGGCGATACGAGGGGTACCGCGACTGCGTGAAGCAATCTCGCCGGCTGCCTGCACATCGCAGGGGACATTAAGAATCTTCGCCGAGCGACAGATGATGCCGGTGATGATTTCGTTGTCGTAGTACTCCAGGTGGAGATTGATACCAAAACGAGCACGCAAAGGCGCAGTCAGGAGTCCGCTACGAGTAGTGGCACCCACGAGCGTGAAAGGATTCAAGTCAATCTGGATGCTGCGTGCCGACGGACCTTTATCTATCATGATATCGATGCGATAGTCTTCCATGGCAGAGTAGAGATACTCCTCCACCACGGGCGAGAGTCGGTGAATCTCGTCGATAAAGAGAACGTCGTTAGGCTCCAGTGAAGTAAGGATGCCCGCTAAGTCACCGGGTTTGTCGAGCACGGGACCGGAGGTGATTTTGAACCCCACGCCGAGCTCGTTGGCGATAATGTTACTGAGGGTCGTCTTACCAAGTCCCGGAGGACCGTGTAAGAGGGTATGGTCGAGGGGTTCTCCGCGCAAGCGAGCTGCCTCCACGAAGATTTTCAGATTGCTCACCACCTTCTCCTGGCCGCAGAAGTCGCTGAAGCTAAGGGGTCGCAGGCGGTTCTCGAAGTCGCGTTCCTGCCCGGTGAGTTGCTGATTTCGTATATCAAAGTTTTCTTCCATCGTTTTCTGTCATTGTTTACTTTCGTTGTTTTCCGGTTTCCCAACGAAAGTTTTGTTTCGTCCTCGCAAAGGTAGCACGAAAGTTAGGCTTCTGCAAACGAAATGAATTATTTTACCTCCATAAAGACCATCCATGCACAGAATTATTCGATTCAAGTCAAACAGACAACTATTTTTGCGGTTCGTTAAAAAATAAACCGTACATTTGTGGCAGAACATTAAAGAGACAAAGCATGGTATTAAACTATATCTGGGTCGCCTTCTTCTTGGTGGCCTTCGTGGTAGCCGCCGCGAAACTACTTTTTGCCGGAGATATGGAAGTGTTTCCCGCTATTATCCAATCTACGTTTTCTTCCGCAGAGACCGCCTTCACGCTCTCTCTCGGACTGACCGGCGTGCTCTCGCTCTGGATGGGACTGATGCGCATCGGTGAGCAGAGTGGCGTGGTGGGACTCTTTGCACGATGGCTCTCGCCCGTGTTTCGCCGTCTCTTCCCTGATATTCCCAAAGGTAGTCCCGTCTTCGGAACCATCTTCATGAATCTCTCTGCCAATATGCTGGGACTGGATAATGCAGCTACGCCGCTGGGCCTGAAGGCGATGGAGCAACTTCAGGAGCTCAATCCGCAGAAGGAGAAGGCCTCTAACCCGATGATTATGTTCCTGGTTTTGAATACCTCCGGACTTACCCTGCTGCCCATCAGCATCATGATGTATCGGGCGCAGATGGGCGCCGAGCAACCCACCGATGTATTCATCCCCTTGCTTCTCTCCACCTTCTTCTCCACCCTGACCGGCATCATCGTGGTAAGCCTCTATCAGCGCATCAATCTCTTTAACCGCGTACTGCTCTGTACACTAGGCGGAGTAAGTGTGGTAGTGGCCCTGCTCATCTGGCTCTTCTACTCCCTGCCGCGCGAAGAGATGAGTCTCGTCTCTTCCACCCTGGCCAACGTACTGCTTTTCGGCGTGATGGTGGGCTTTATCGCTGCCGGTGTATGGAAACGCATTCATGTGTATGATGCCTTTATTGAAGGAGCCAAAGAGGGCTTTCAGACCGCTGTACGCATCATTCCCTACCTGGTGGCTATCTTGGTTGGTGTGGCCGTGTTTCGCGCCTCAGGCGCCATGGAATTACTGATACAGGGCATTAAAGAAGTGATTGCAGCTTGCGGTGGTCGCACCGACTTTGTAGAGGCGCTCCCCACGGCGCTGATGAAGCCGTTGAGTGGTAGTGGAGCCCGTGGCATGATGGTGGACACCATGTCGACCTACGGAGCCGATTCATTCGTGGGTCGTTTGGCTTGCTTGTTCCAAGGAGCCACAGACACCACCTTCTACATCCTGGCGGTCTACTTCGGCAGTGTAGGTATCAAGCAGACACGCCATGCCGTAGTCTGCGGCCTTTGGGCCGATCTGGCCGGCATTCTGGCAGCAATCGCCATGGCGTATCTGTTCTTCGGATAAGTAAAAGCGCGGACGACTTGAGCGCGCCCTCAGAGTTACAGATTCAATAAAGCAAGCGCTTTATTTTCCGCCGCCTCCATAATCTCTCGTTCACCGGGACCCTTATCATTAATCCCGCAGAGATGCAAAATGCCGTGAATAATCACGCGGTGGAGCTCCTCCTCATAAGTAGTACCCACCTGTTCCGCATTCGTACGAACCGTGTCCAGACTAATGAAGAGATCGCCACTAATGACATTCCCCTCACAATAGTCGAACGTAATGATATCCGTGTAATAATCATGCTGCAGATACTCCCGGTTCACCTCCAGGATACGCTCATCCGAGCAAAAGATATAAGCAATCTCGCCCACCTTCTTACCGTAAGAGGCTGCCACTGCTTTCACCCACGCACTATTGTCACGTCTCTTGATTTGAGGCATCTTCACCCCATCCGTTTGATAACTGATCATCCTATTTAGTTTTTAGTTTACATCGATTTCTTTTTACACAGCAGCGACTCAAAATCCGACTCGTGAAGCAACTCCAGCGCCTTCTTCACACTCTCGTTGCTGCGGTTCATCAGATGATAATAACAATCCATGTCCCACAAATCGCGCGCAATCAGCGCCTTCAGCTGCAACTGAATCATCTCTTGCGACTGCAGCCACTGTTCCTCTTGCTTGGGTACACCCAGCTCCTCGCCCACCTTTACCAGGCGCTCCAGCATCTCCGCCGGCACCGTAAAGCGACGATCGAACTCATCGAAATTCTTATAACTACGCTTCAGCTCCTCGCGGTGCTCATCCGTGTACTGCAAGCACGTCTTATTAATCGCCCCCTTCGCCGAAAGACGCAAATGATAATCCGTGTAACGCGCCGTATCCACCGGAATGTAATAATCCGGCATGATGCCGCCACCGCCGTACACCGTGCGGCCCAGCTTCAGCGTGGTGTAACGCAAAGAATCCGGGAAATGAATGCTGTCCGCATTCGTCATCTCCCCACTATTATAACGCGAAATCAAATCCGCATGATACTTCTCCACACTCTCGTAAGGCTTCTGAATGCATCGGCCGCTCGGTGTGTAATAACGCGCCACCGTGAGACGAATCATCGAGCCATCCGGCAAATCCACCGGGCGCTGCACCAGTCCCTTACCAAACGAACGGCGACCCACCACCAAGGCACGGTCCCAGTCCTGCACCGCTCCCGTCACAATCTCAGAAGCCGATGCCGTGTAAGAATCCACCAGCACCACCAGTCGTCCCTGGCGGAATTGACCATTTCCTTGCGCTCTGTACGACTTTCGAGCCTGCGCCCTACCCTCGGTATAGACAATCAGCTCATCAGCGTTCAAGAACTCGTTGGCCAAGCCCACCGCCGCATTGAGATAACCGCCGCCATTGCCCTGCAGGTCGAGCACCAAATCCTTCATGCCCTGCTTGCGCAACTTCTTCAAGCCCTCCTTAAACTCATCCACCGTCGTCGCACCGAAGTTATTGATACGGATGTAGCCGATACCCTTCTCCATCATGTGCACCGCGTCAATGCTGTACACCGGAATCTTATCGCGCGTCACCGTGTAAGAGAGCTCCTCTGAGAAGCCGCGACGAACGATTCCCAGACGCACCTTGCTCCCCTTGGGACCACGCAAGCGACTCATAATCTCCTCCGTGCTCATCTTCACCCCCGCAATGGCCGTATCGTTCACATGGATGATGCGGTCGCCCGCCAGGATGCCCACCTTCTCAGAAGGGCCGCCCGACACCGGCTGAATAATCAGCAACGTATCTTCCACCATTTGAAACTGCACACCGATGCCCTCGAAGTTTCCCTGCAACGGCTCGTTCATCTTCTTCACCTCCTCCGCATTGGCATAGACCGAGTGCGGATCGAGCTGTTCAAGCATCTTCACGATGGCAGCTTCCACCAAGCGGTTCTCCTGCACCGTGTCGACATATAATTGAGTGATGGCAAACTCAGCAATCTGCAGTTTGCGGGCAGGCGAAAGACGATCAACGTGCTGCGCCTGTATCGGAAGGAGTCCCGCCACAAGCAGGAGTCCGAAGAGAAGAATACTCTTTTTCATAATAACGGTTCTTTAGTCGAGCTTCATCCCCTCGGGAAGGAAGCTACTGATATCTTTTCCAAAACTAAGCAATTCGCGCACCATGCTGGAGCTGACACAAGTGAGTTGCGGCTCGGTGAAGAGCAGGATGGTCTCGATGCCCGAGAGCTGCCGATTGATGTCGGCAATGGTCTCCTCATACTCAAAGTCCTTCACCGTGCGAATACCGCGGATGATAAGGTCAGCCCCCATCCGGCGGGCAAAGTCAATGGTGAGGTCACTGTAGGCCTCCACCTTGACGCGTGGCTCGTCGGCATAGAGTCGGCGCACCATCTCCACACGCTTCTCCACCGGGAGCAACGTGCGTTTACCCTCGTTGACGCCGATGCCGATGATCAATTCATCCACCAGCGTAAGCGAACGCTTCACCACCGAGAAATGTCCCGTGGTGAAGGGGTCGAAGGTTCCGGGGAAGATGGCTCTTTTCATGCTTCACCCTCCTCATCACCGTTTGCCACGTCCTCTTCAATCACCAGGTTGTCGATGATGAATCCCTGGCGTTCCATGGTGTTCTTACCCATGTAGAACTCCAGCAACTCCTTCACGGCATCGGTCTTGCGGAGGGTCACCGGCTCCAGACGCATATCCTTACCAATGAAATGGCGGAACTCGTCGGGCGAAATCTCTCCCAGACCTTTGAATCGGGTAATCTCGGGGTCGGGACTAAGTTTATTGATGGCTGCCACACGCTCCTCATCGGTGTAGCAGTAGATGGTTTCATAATCGTCGCGTCCACCCTTCTCCGCCTTGGCGCCCTTGATGCGCTTCTTGCGGTTACGCACACGGAAGAGCGGAGTCTGAAGGATGTAGACGTGTCCCTTCTTGATGAGTTCGGGGAAGAACTGCAGGAAGAAGGTAATCATCAGCAGACGGATGTGCATACCGTCGACATCGGCATCAGTGGCCACAATCACCTTGTTGTAACGCAGTCCGTCGAGGCCGTCCTCAATGTTGAGAGCAGCTTGCAGCAAGTTGAACTCTTCGTTCTCGTAGACCACCTTCTTGGTGAGACCGTAAGAGTTGAGGGGCTTACCGCGCAAGCTGAAGACCGCCTGCGTGTTGACGTCGCGACTCTTGGTGATGGATCCGCTGGCAGAGTCACCCTCGGTGATGAAAATACTGCTCTCTTCCAGTAGGTCGCCCTTAGTGTCGTTCAGATGGACACGGCAGTCGCGCAACTTGCGGTTGTGCAGGTTGGCTTTCTTGGCACGCTCACGGGCTAGTTTCGTCACACCGGCGATGGCCTTGCGCTCTTTTTCCGACTCCTGAATCTTCTGCTGAAGAATCTCGGCGATATCGGCATGTTTGTGGAGGTAGTTGTCGACTTCCGTCTTGATAAAGTCGCCCACAAACTTGTTGAGGTTGCCCCCGTTGGGAGCCATCTTGGTGGAACCAAGTTTCACCTTGGTCTGACTCTCGAAGACAGGTTCTTCCACATTGATGGCAATGGCAGCCACCAGTCCGTTACGAATGTCGTTATAGTCGAAGTTCTTGTTATAGAACTCTTTGATGGTGCGAGCAATATGCTCCTTGAAGGCACTCTGATGAGTACCTCCCTGCGTGGTGTGCTGACCGTTGACAAAGGAGTGGTACTCCTCGCCGTACTGGGCCGTGTGAGTGAAAGCAATCTCAATGTCTTCGCCGCTCAGGTGCACAATGGGATAGAGCGGTGACGCAGTCATCGTATCGTTGAGCAAGTCCTCCAGACCGTTGCGCGAGAGGATGCGGCGTCCATTATAGAGAATGGAGAGACCAGTGTTCAGATAGGTATAGTTGCGCAGCATCGTTTCGATGTACTCGCCACGGAAACTATAGTTCTCGAAGAGGGTGGCATCAGGCTCAAAGAAGATGTAAGTACCGTTCTCCTCGTCGGTGGAGCGGGTCTCATCAGTGAGCAGCACGCCCTTCTCGAAGGTAGCTTCACGCACCTTTCCGTCGCGATAACTACGCACCGTGAAGTGTGCGCTGAGGGCATTCACCGCCTTCACACCCACACCATTCAGTCCAACGCTCTTCTTAAACGCCTTACTGTCATACTTACCTCCGGTGTTCAAGACGCTGACCGCCTCAATGAGTTTTCCCTGCGGAATGCCACGACCATAGTCGCGTACACTGACGCGCAGGTTCTCCTCCAGTTCAATCTCAATCTTCTTACCGGCTTGCATCTTAAACTCGTCGATACTGTTGTCGATGACCTCCTTGAGGAGTACGTAGATTCCATCTTCGGCATAACTACCGTCGCCCAACTTTCCGATGTACATACCGGGACGGGTACGCACATGCTCCATGTCACTGAGGTGACGGATGTTGTCGTCGGTGTAACTGACGGTTTCCGGGGTTTGCTTTTCAATCTCTTCCATGGTATATCTTTTATCTGATGGATTTCTTATAAGCACGGCGACGCTTGTGCTGCTCGGTCTCGAAGTATTCCCACTGCGCCTGCACCTTGTTGTTGGTCTCCAGCTCAGGATTGCTCTCAGCCTTCACATAACCCAGCTTGCGATAGGTAGGGATGAGGTCGGTGAAGAGCAGGGCGTTCACGCCACGACTCTGATACTCGGGCTTGACGCCCACCAGCAGAAGGTCGAGGGTATCGGGACGCTTCAAGAAGAGCGCCTTGGCTAGATGGAACCATCCGAAGGGGAACATCTTGCCTTTGGCTTTCTGCAGTGCACGTGAAAGGGAGGCCATGGAGATTCCTACGGCCACCAATTCGTTCTGCTCATCTTCCACCAGCGTCACCATGCGGAGGTCGAGGATGGGCAGATACATCTCTATATATTGTTTAATCTGCGCCTCGGTCATCCGGGAGAAACCATAGAGCGGGGCATAAGATTCATTAATCAGTTGGAAAATCTTCTCGCCATATCCGCCGGCACGTACCTCCTTCATATTCTTCAACTTCTTGATGTGAAGGTGGTACTTGCGAGAGATGAGGTCGGAGATGCGTTGCATCTTCTCGGGGACAGTCTCGGGGACATAGATGATGAACTCTACCCAGTCGGCATCTTTCTCAAAGCCCATACGCTCCATGTGCTGCGGATAGTAGGGATAGTTGTAGATGGTGGCCATGGTGCTGAGTCGGTCGAATCCTTCCACCAGCATACCTTCGGCATCCATATCAGTGAAGCCGAGAGGGCCCTGGATGGTGTCCATGCCTTTGGCTTTGCCCCACTGTTCTACAGCTGCGATGAGGGCATCAGCCACTTCAGCGTCGTCAATGAAGTCAATCCAGCCGAAGCGCACCTCTTTCTTCTGCCACGTGTCGTTGGCACGATGGTTGATGATGGCTGCCACTCGTCCCACAATCTTGTCGTCACGCAGGGCGAGGAAGTAGCTCGCTTCGCAGAATTCGAAGGCAGGGTTCTTTTGGGGACTGAAGGTGTTTACCATGTCGTCATAAAGATCGGGCACGGAATAGGGATTACCTTTATATAATTCATAGTTGAAGCGAATGAAGGCTTTCAACTCTTTGGGGGTCTTAACTTCTTTGATTGTAACTGACATTATTCCTTTTTATTTGATAATGAATATGCAAAGATATAAATTTGTCGACAAATTCATCTAAAAAATGCAAAGGATTTGTCTTTCTGTTTAGTCGATGACACCGAAATGTTGCAGGGCTTTCTGTACGCCGTCGTCATCAATGTGGGCGGTGACGTAGTTGGCATATTGCTGCACTTCGGGCGTTGCGTTACCCATAGCAACTCCGATGGCGGTGTGGCGCAGCATGCTGACGTCATTTCCTCCGTCGCCGAAGCTCATGGTCTCTGAAAGTTGAATGCCGAAATGGGCACAGATGGCGTCAACGCCTTGCTGTTTGGTGGTACCTTTCTTGGTCAAGTCGGTGAAGGCAGGGTACCAGCGGTTCGACTCGCAATGGGGGTAGAGGTGACCGTACTCAACCTCCATCTCGGCGGTAAGGAAGGGGGTAATCTGGTAGATACCTTCCGTGGAGATGGCGCTGGTGGGTACCTCCGGGAGAATCTCCGCAGGGACGTTGAGGTGTTCCTCGAAAATCATGCGGACTTGCTCATCGGGGTAGCAGGCTTTGAGCTGGTGCTCGTCGACGAAGATGGTTGGGAACTTCAACTCTTCGCAAAGTTGGATAAGGTGGCGCACATCTTCGGCGGGAATGGGAGACGCCGAGATGAGTTGCTCGCCGGCGAAGCAGTAGGCACCGTTCATGGTGATGTAGCCATCAATGAGTTGCTCGTCCTCCAATGCCCGGAGGTTGTTGATGATGGCACGGGGGCGTCCGGTGGAGATGAAGACCTTCACTCCTCGCTGCTTGGCCTGACGAATGGCGGAAAGGGTGCTTTCCGGAATGCGGTGGGTGGTGAAGCTCACCAGGGTTCCGTCTATATCGAAAAATAATGCTTTGATCATACCTTTATTCTTTTTGAGGGTGCAAAGGTAATCATTTTTGAAGATTTTTCTGCTTTTCTTCTATTTCAATCGTTTTATCCAACTCTTTTTTCTCTTTTTATTTTATTGATTTTCAATAGTTTTGATTTGTTTTTGCAGACTTTTAAGTCGATTTCCTTGGCTTATTTTTAAAGTTTCGGTCAACGGGTCGAGAATTTTGAATTCTCAGAAGGGTTTCTTGCCGATTTTATTTCGTTTGGGGCGTTTCACAATTTCTAGCACGGAACGCACCCTATTGTTGTCAACTTTTTTGTAACTTTGCAAGTTGTTGATTAAGTGAACTTAGAGAATAAAAGAATGATATTTAAGTACGATGTTATAGTCATTGGTGCCGGACACGCCGGATGTGAAGCAGCGGCGGCGGCGGCCAACCTGGGCGCGAAGACTTGCCTCATTACGATGGACATGAACAAGATTGGACAGATGAGTTGCAATCCGGCTGTCGGAGGTATCGCGAAGGGACAGATTGTGCGCGAGATTGATGCGCTGGGTGGCTACATGGGTATCGTGACCGACCGCACAGCGATTCAGTTCCGTATGCTCAACCGATCGAAAGGTCCGGCGATGTGGAGCCCTCGTGCGCAATGCGACCGCGGTAAGTTTATCTGGACTTGGCGCGAGATTCTGGAGAATATTCCCAACTTGCATATCTGGCAGGACCAGGTGAAGGAACTGCTGGTGGAGAACGGGGAGGTGACCGGGGTGCAGACTTACCTCGACGTGACTTTCCAGGCGAAGGCGGTGGTGCTCACGGCGGGTACCTTCTTGAATGGTCTGCTGCACATCGGACGGACACAGTTGCCGGGCGGTCGTATGGCGGAACCTGCTTCCTACCATCTGACGGAATCGATTACCCGTCACGGTATCACGGTGGGACGTATGAAGACAGGTACGCCGGTGCGTATCGACGGTCGCAGTGTGCACTATGAACTGATGGAGGTGCAAGAGGGAGAATCGGATTTCCACCAATTCTCTTTCATGGGTACGCCGAAGAAGTTGAAGCAGCTCCCTTGTTGGACTTGCTACACCAACGAGGAGGTGCACCGCATCTTGCGCGACGGTCTGCCCGACTCACCGCTTTACAACGGTCAGATTCAGAGTGTCGGTCCGCGCTATTGCCCCAGTATCGAGACGAAGATTGTGACGTTCCCGGATAAGAACCAACATCAACTGTTTTTGGAGCCGGAGGGTGAAACGACCCGCGAGCTCTACCTGAACGGTTTCTCTTCATCATTGCCGATGAATATCCAAATCGAGGCGTTGAAGAAGGTGCCTGCTTTCAAGGACCTGGTCATCTACCGTCCGGGTTACGCCATCGAATATGATTACTTCGACCCGACGCAGCTGAAGCATACGTTGGAATCGAAGGTGGTGAAGAATCTCTTCTTCGCGGGTCAGGTAAATGGTACCACAGGTTACGAAGAGGCCGGCGGACAGGGCTTGATTGCCGGTATCAATGCAGCACTCAATTGCAGCGGAGCCGATCCGTTTGTACTGGGTCGCGACGAAGCTTATATCGGTGTGCTGATTGACGACCTGGTAACGAAGGGTGTGGATGAGCCGTATCGTATGTTTACCTCGCGCGCCGAGTATCGTATTCTGCTGCGTCAGGATGATGCGGATATGCGTCTCACCGAGAAGGCATATCGTTTGGGACTGGCGAAGAGTGATCGTTACGAAACGCTTTGCAAGAAGCGCGAAGCCATTGACCGCATCGTGGAGTTCACGAAGAACTTCTCCGTCCGCGCCGATCTGATTAACGACGCTTTGGAGCAGTTGGGTACGACTCCCTTGCGCCACGGCTGTAAATTGATCGACTTGATTAATCGTCCGCAGGTGACGCTGGAAGGAATCGCTCCACATATCGATGCATTGAAAGAGGAACTCGATGGCATCAGCGAACGAAAGGAGGAGATTATTGAGGCAGCCGAAATCAAGATTAAGTATCAAGGATACATCGAACGCGAACGAATGATTGCGGAGAAGATGGGACGATTGGAGACCATAAAAATCAAAGGCAAGTTTGATTACGATACGCTCAACTCCCTCTCGACCGAAGCTCGTCAGAAGTTGAAACGCATCGATCCGGAGACATTGGCACAAGCCGGACGCATCCCGGGCATTTCGCCGAGCGACATCAATGTGCTTTTGGTGCTTTTGCGCAAATAAGACGTTCCGTTCCACGTGAAACAAAAACTCTAACAAACATAAATAAATCGCTTAAAATGAATAAGAATACTCTTATTGAACATCTGAGAACTGTAGATGATTTCCCTATTCCGGGTATCAAGTTCTGGGACATTACGACACTCTTCAAAGACGCGGAGTGTTTGCGAGCTTTGGTAGACATGCTCTACGAACAGTATAAGGATAAAGGCATCACAAAAGTGGTCGGCATTGAGTCGAGAGGCTTCGTGGTGGGTGCTGCTTTGGCCGTGAAGTTAGGTGCCGGTTTTGTAATGGCACGTAAGCCGGGCAAGTTGCCTGCCGACACTTTCGAGGAGAGTTACGAAAAGGAGTACGGTAAGGATACCATCCAGATACATCAGGATGCCATCATGTCGAACGATGTGGTATTGCTCCACGACGACCTGCTTGCCACCGGTGGTACAATGTTGGCAGCCTACCGTTTGGTGCAGAAATTTGCGCCGAAGGCTACCTACGTAAACTTCATCATCGAACTGGAGGAGCTGAAAGGAAAAGAGATTTTCCCTGCCGAGGCACACGTTGAGAGCGTTCTGCATCTCTAAAAAGAATAGAAAATAATCGAGAAGAGAGGGAGGCACACGGTGTCCTTCATCTCTTTTCGTCCTTTTAAAGCAATCATCTGACAGCAAATCATCAAGCTATGAACGATCAAACAACGAACAACGAGGCTTCAAGAAACGAATACCTCAAGGGCATTGTTTCCAACCTGCCCGACAGTCCGGGCATCTATCAGTACCTGGACACAGAGGGCACCATTATCTATGTGGGAAAAGCCAAGAACCTGAAGCGACGTGTCTACTCCTATTTTAGTAAGGAGCATGGACCGGGCAAGACACGGGTACTGGTGAGCAAGATTGCCGACATTCGTTACATCGTGGTGAAGACCGAAGAGGATGCGTTGCTGTTGGAGAATAACCTGATCAAGAAATACAAGCCGCGCTACAATGTCTTGTTGAAAGACGACAAGACCTACCCTTCCATCTGCGTCACCAACGAGTACTTTCCACGTGTATTGAAGACGCGACGCATCGTGCGCAACGGTTCCACCTACTACGGTCCCTATAGCCATTTACCATCCATGTACGCCCTGCTGGATTTGATTAAGAAGCTCTATCCACTGCGCACTTGCCAGTTGGCACTGACCCCCGAGAACATCCGCAACGGGAAGTTTAAGAGTTGTCTGGAGTATCACATCAAGAACTGCAAAGCCCCCTGTATAGGCTTGCAAACCCACGAGGAGTACATGAAAAACATCGGTGAAATCAAGGAGATATTGAAAGGGAATACCCAGGAAATCACCAAACGGATGCTGGAGGAGATGCAGGCTTTGGCAGCGGAGATGCGTTTTGAGGAGGCACAAATTATCAAGAAAAAGTACGAACTCATCGAGAATTATCGTGCCAAGAGTGAGGTGGTCAGCTCCGTATTGCACAACATTGATGTTTTTTCCATCGAAATGGAGGAGACTTCGGCCTACATCAACTACCTGCATATCACCAACGGTTGCATCAATCAGGCGTTCACCTTTGAATATAAGGTGCGCATGAACGAGACGCAGGAGGAGTTACTGGCGTTGGGTATCGCCGAGATGAGAGAGCGATACGGCAGTCAGTCGCGCGAAATCATCGTGCCTTTCGAGCTGGATCTGGAATTGAATAACGTCACTTTCACCATCCCGCAGAAGGGCGAGAAGAAGAAGTTGCTGGAGCTTTCGATCCTCAATGTGAAGCAGTATAAGGTGGACCGACTGAAGCAGGCGGACAAACTCAATCCGGAGCAGAAGAGTGTGCGATTGCTGAAGGAGATTCAGCAACAGCTGAAGTTGGAACGGATGCCGGCACACATCGAGTGTTTCGATAACTCGAACATCAGCGGTACGGATGCTGTAGCGGGTTGTGTGGTCTTCAAGATGGGCAAACCGTCGAAGAAGGATTACCGCAAGTTTAATATTCGCACGGTGGTGGGACCGGATGATTACGCCTCCATGAAGGAGGTGGTGAGACGCCGTTACCAGCGTGCCATAGAGGAGCAATCTCCCCTGCCCGATTTGCTGATTACCGACGGTGGAAAGGGACAAATGGAGGTGGTTCGCGAGGTGATTGAGGACGAACTGCACCTGCAAATTCCTATCGCGGGACTGGCCAAGGACAACCGTCACCGCACTTCGGAGTTGCTTTTCGGTAACCCGCCGCTTACCATCGGCATCAAGCAAGGCACCCCACTCTTCCATCTGCTGGAACGCATACAGGACGAGGTGCACCGCTACGCCATTACCTTCCACCGCGACAAGCGAAGCAAGCGTCAGACTGCATCGGAACTGGATAGCATCAAGGGCATCGGTGAAAAGACAAAGACGGAACTGCTGAAGCAATTCAAGAGTGTGAAGCGTATCAAGGAGGCCCCCTTGGAACAGCTGGAGGCTGTCGTTGGACCGGCCAAGGCGAAGTTGCTGGGCGACTATTTCAACGCACAAAAGCACGAAGATAATCGAGAAAAGTAGCGTTGGATTCGGCAAAAATTTGTATATTTGTCTACCTATTTAGAAAGAAACAAGTATGAGAGTTGTGGTACAGCGTGTGAGTCACGCCTCCGTCACCATCGACGGGAAAGTGAAGGGAGCCATCCAAGAGGGCTTTATGATTCTGGTGGGCATCGAGCATATCGACACCGAAGCCGATGTGGATTGGCTCTGCAAAAAGATATTGGGTTTGCGCATTTTCGACGATGAAAACGGGGTAATGAACCGTTCCATCCTGGAGGTGGGCGGAGAGATTCTGGTGGTGAGTCAGTTCACCCTGCATGCCTCCACCAAGAAAGGCAATCGCCCCTCGTACATCCGCGCAGCGAAGCATGAGGTGGCAATTCCACTCTATGAGAAGTTCTGCGCACAGCTGAGCGAGGGACTGGGGAAACCGGTGGAAACGGGCGAATTTGGAGCGGATATGAAGGTGGAATTACTGAACAACGGACCGGTGACCATCTGTATGGACACGCAAAATAAGGAATAATATGACACTGGAAGAGGCACAGAAGACGGTGGATCAATGGATCAAGACCTACGGAGTTCGCTACTTCAGTGAGCTGACCAATATGGCGGTGCTCACGGAAGAGGTGGGCGAACTGGCACGCATCATGGCGCGCACCTACGGCGACCAGTCGTTTAAGGAGGGAGAGAAGCACGATTTAGGCGATGAAATGGCGGATGTGCTCTGGGTGCTGCTCTGTCTGGCCAACCAGACGGGCGTGGACTTGACCGAGGCGTTCCGGAAGAATCTGGAGAAGAAGACGCAGCGCGACAAGGAGCGCCACCTGAATAACCCGAAGCTGAAGGATTAGTTCCACGGGACACAAAAAGGTCGATTTCATCGGTACTTTTTAGCGAATCACAAATAATTCAATAAACATATAACATGATGGAAAATCAAAACGTGAAAGCCACCGAAAGCAAATACGAGGAGGCTTTGAAGAAGTACAACACCCAGTTGGACGACGAGGCGGTGAAGGCGAAAGTTGCCCGTCTCATCGAGGAGAAAGTGGAAGCAAACAATACGTTGGAGGTGAAGAAATTCCTCTTCAACTGTATCGACTTGACAACGCTGAAGACGACTGACAGCGAGGAGAGCGTCTTGAAATTCACGGAGCGTGTGAATGATTTCGAAGACCAGTTCCCCGACCTGAAGAACGTGGCAGCAATCTGTGTTTATCCGAACTTTTCCAGCATCGTGAGCCAGTCGCTCGAGGTAGAGGAAGTGGGCGTTGCTTGTGTATCGGGCGGTTTCCCCTCTTCACAAACCTATACGGAGGTGAAAGTGGCAGAGACGGCCATGGCACTGCATGAGGGTGCTACAGAGATTGATATCGTAATCTCTGTAGGTAAGTTCTTGAGCGGTGACTACGAAGGAATGTGCGATGAAATCGAGGAATTGAAAGCTGTGTGCGGCGAGAAACACCTGAAAGTAATCTTGGAAACAGGTGCGTTGAAGAGTGCGTCAAACATCAAAAAAGCATCGATTTTATCGATGTATTCGGGTGCCGACTTCATCAAAACGTCCACCGGAAAGATGGAACCGGCGGCTACTCCGGAGGCTGCTTACGTGATGTGCGAGGCCATCAAAGAGTATTATGCGCAGACCGGTCGCAAGGTGGGCTTCAAACCCGCCGGTGGTATCAACTGTGTGCATGATGCATTGGTGTACTACACCATCGTGAAAGAGGTGTTGGGCGAAGAGTGGTTGAGCAACGAGTCGTTCCGTTTGGGTACGAGTCGCTTGGCCAACTTAATCTTGAGTGAGATTCTGGGTAAGGAGACGAAGTTCTTCTAAACACTCCCCTACCCTACTGCTTAGTAACTACAAAAAAAATCCACCTCCTCATCGGGGTGGATTTTTTGTATCTTATTTTTCATCTTATTTTTCTCGTTCGATGACGTAAGTCAGGAAAGTTTCCAAGGCACGTCGAACCGCTTCGTCCCGGATGCCGGAAAGCAACGCGAGTGCTTCTGCACGGAAACGTGCCATCACCTCCTCGGCATAAGTGATACCCCCACGCTCTTTCGCATAAGCAATGAGCCACTCAATCTCCTCGGAAGTTGCCAACTGTGCCTTCACCTTCGGCACCAAAGCCCACGCCTGCTCGTTGTGTTCCGTCAGCAAAACGTGCAAAAGCGGCAGCGTAATCTTTCCTTCGCGCAAGTCGTTACCGGTAGGTTTACCGATACGTTCGTCGTGATAGTAGTCGAAAATATCGTCTTTAATCTGGAAACAGATGCCCAACTTCTCGCCGAACCGGCGGAACTTCTCGACCTCCTCGGCAGAGGCACCGGCAGTGGAAGCTGCCAAACGAGCACAAGCGGCAAAGAGTTCTGCCGTCTTTTTGCGGATCACCTCCATATAGCTCTCCTCCGTTAGTTCCTCCTTGCTGATGTTCATCAGCTGCAGAATCTCGCCTTCGGAAAGGTCGCGCGAAAGTTGTGCCAGCGTCTCCACGACACCGGGCACCGGGATCGACTGCTGCAAGGCCACCGCCACCAGATAGTCGCCCACAAGGATGGACACCTTATTATTATAGATGGCTTTCACGGAGGGCTGTCCTCTGCGTTCATCACTCTCGTCCACCACATCATCATGCACCAAACTGGCATTATGCAACAGCTCCAGCGTACTGGCAGCCAGATAAGTGCCACGCTGTACAGGACCGAATGATTTGGCAATCAGCAACATAAGAACAGGGCGCATCATCTTACCCCTGCGCTTTTTGATATAGTCAAGCACAGCGGACAAGAGCGGATTGGAGGCATCAAATGCCTGATCCATAACGACATGCAGCTCCTTCAGCTCGTCTAGAATAGGTTGTTTTATTATCTCTAGTTGATTCATACGTAAGAATTTCAATCACAAAAGTAATAATAAAACGGATAAGTGCATATTTTTTCGTACTTTTACCAATAATTTTTAAGATTCAATATGGAAAAACTCTTTCTACTGGATGCTTATGCCCTGATTTATCGGGCCTATTATGCCTTTATCAAGAACCCTCGCATCAACTCGAAGGGGGTGAACACATCGGCAATCTTCGGCTTTGTCAACACGCTGGAGGAGCTGCTGCGCGAGGAGCAACCTACCCATATCGGTGTGGCGTTCGACCCCGCCGGACCGACTTTCCGCCACGAGGCTTTCGAGGCTTACAAGGCGCAACGGGAGTCGACTCCGGAGGATATCAAGCGCTCCGTACCTATTATTAAGGAGATTATCCGTGCCTATAACATTCCCATCCTGGAGATTCCGGGCTATGAGGCGGACGACGTGATTGGTACGCTGGCCACGCAGGCGGGGAAACAAGGCATTACAACCTATATGATGACGCCCGACAAGGACTACGGTCAGTTGGTGGGCGAGCGGGTCTTTATCTACCGTCCCAAACACGGCGACAAGGGATTCGAGGTGATGGGTGTCGAGGAGGTGAAGGCGAAGTTCCAGATTGAATCGCCTTTGCAGGTGATTGATATGTTGGGATTGATGGGAGATGCTGTGGACAACATTCCGGGCTGCCCGGGGGTCGGCGAGAAGACGGCGCAGAAATTGGTGGCGCAGTTTGGTAGCATCGAGGGTCTCCTGGAACATAGCGACCAGCTGAAGGGGGCGCTGAAGACGAAGGTGGAGACGAACCGCGAACAGATTCAGTTCTCGAAGTTCCTGGCTACCATCAAGACGGATGTGCCCATCGAGCTCAATATGGATCAGCTCCGGAAGGAGGCTCCCAACGAGGAGGAGATCAGACGTCTCTTCGATGAACTGGAGTTCAAGAACCTGGCCGACCGGGTGCTGAAGACGGAGAAAAAGGTAGCAGCGCCGAAGGCGAATTCCAACCCGCTTTTCCCTGACTTATTTGCGGACGAGGGGACGGAAGAAGAAAAATATTCGATTCTCGCGAGCTTAAAAACGGTGCGTCACAAGTATCATCTCGTTGAGAGTGAAGAAGATATCGAGCAATTATTGCGAATTTTGGCGCCCGCAAAAATCATCAGTCTAGACACGGAGACCACTTCGGCAACTGCCATGGAGGCGGAGCTGGTGGGTATGAGCTTCAGTGTGCTGGAAAATGAGGCCTACTATGTGCCGGTGCCCGCCGACCCGCAACAGGCGCAGGCATTGGTCGACCGCTTCCGTCCTATTTTTGAAAAGGAGGAGGTGCTGAAGGTGGGACAGAACATCAAGTATGATTTGCTGGTGCTTCGTCACTATGGCGTGCAGCTGGCCGGTCCGATGTTCGACACCATGATTGCCCACTATGTGTTGCAGCCGGAGTTGCATCACGGCATGGACTATCTGGCGGAGATTTACCTGAAGTATGAGACGGTGAAGATTGAGGAGCTGATCGGTCCGAAGGGAAAGAAGCAGAAGAACATGCGCGACTTGTCGCCGACGGAGGTGTATGAGTATGCCTGCGAGGATGCGGACGTGACGCTGAAACTGAAGAACGTGCTGGAGCAGGAGATTCGCAAAAACGATTGCGAGTCGCTCTTCTACGAAATGGAGATGCCACTCGTGCCGGTGTTGGCGGAGATGGAGTGGAACGGAGTAACGCTGGACACGGAATCGCTCAAGCAGACCTCTCTCCTATTTACGCAACGCATGCAGCAACTGGAAGAGGAGATTTACGCACTGGCCGGGGAGCCGTTCAACATCTCGTCGCCCAAGCAGGTGGGCGAGGTGCTCTTTGATAAACTGAAGCTCTCGGAGAAGGCTAAGAAGACGAAAGGAAAAGGACAATATATCACCTCTGAGGAGGTGCTGGAGGGGTTGCGCCACAAGCATGAGATTGTGGGCAAGATTCTGGATTACCGCGGACTGAAGAAGTTGCTGGGCACCTATATCGATGCGCTGCCGGCACTGATTAATCCGCGTACGCACAAGATTCACACCTCGTTCAACCAGGCCATTACCGCCACCGGACGACTCAGTTCGAGCAATCCGAACCTGCAGAACATCCCGGTGCGCAACGAGGATGGCAAGGAGATTCGAAAGGCGTTTGTGGCAGAGGAAGGGTGCGAGTTCTTCTCAGCCGACTACTCGCAAATCGAGCTGCGCATCATGGCGCACTTGAGTGAGGATGCCAACATGATGGAAGCGTTCCGCTCGGGCTACGACGTGCACGCTGCCACTGCCGCAAAGGTATTTAAGAAGGAGATTTCGGAGGTGACGCGCGAGGAGCGCAGCAAGGCAAAGACCGCCAACTTCGGTATCATCTACGGCATCTCGGTGTTCGGCTTGGCAGAGCGCATGGAGGTGAGTCGCAAGGAGGCCGCGGAGCTCATCGACGGTTACTTCGCCACCTACCCGGACGTGAAGAAATACATGGAAAAGAGCATTCAAGTGGCGAAGGAGCGGGGTTACATCGAAACGCTCTTTAAGCGCAAACGTTTCTTGCCGGACATCAACTCGGGCAATGCCGTGGTGCGCGGATATGCCGAACGAAATGCCATCAACGCCCCGATACAGGGTAGCGCCGCCGATATTATTAAGGTGGCGATGGTACAAATCTACCGCCGCTTCCGCGAGGAGGGCATCCGCTCGAAGATGATTCTGCAGGTACACGACGAGTTGAACTTCAGTGTCTATCCCGACGAGAAGGAGCGCGTGGAGCGTATCGTGCTGGAGGAGATGGAGCGTGCCTACCCCTTGCGTGTGCCCTTGGTGGCCGACAGTGGCTGGGGCAAGAACTGGCTCGAAGCGCACTAATTTAGGAGACTATTGTTACAAACAAAAATATTACATGAAGTAAAAGATACTATATGAAAACTTTGGGAGGACTCAAGGGAGTGTTGCTGCTCCTCTTCTTACTATCGGCGGGCCTTGTTTCGGCACAGTCGAAACGACCGGTGAAAGTGGCCTGCATCGGCAACAGTATCACGCAGGGCGTGGGAGTGAAGAATCAGTTTCAGGACAGCTATCCGGGCATCTTGGCACAGTGGCTTGGAAAGGGATACGACGTACGCAACTTCGGTTACAGCGGACGCACACTCCTACTCCACGGCGACCGTCCTTACATGAAGGAGAAGATGTATCAGGAAGCACAGGATTTTGAGCCGGACATCGTAACCATCAAATTGGGTACAAATGACACGAAGACCATCAACTGGCCGGAGCATGGCGGGGAGTTTGAACACGACTTGCGCAGCATGGTTTCTACCTTTCAGGCACTGGCTTCGCATCCGAAGATCTACCTTTGCTACCCCGTGCCGCCCACGAAGGTGCAATGGACCATCAACGACAGTACCATCGTGCAGCAGATTATCCCGATTATCAATCGCGTAGCTGCCGATTTGGGTACGGAGGTCATCGACCTGCACACACCGTTGCTGCCGCATCCCGAGAACTTTCCCGACTGTGTGCACCCCAATGAGGAGGGGGCATGGCGCATCGCTTCGGTGCTCTACCGCACGTTGACGGGACAAGAGCCGAAGCTGTACACGCCGCAACGCTTTGCCGGCAAGCAGGGCACGTGGAAGGGCTTTGAGCAGTATACCTTCTATTACCACGGCAAACAGGCCATTGTGGTAGCTCCCGCCGCCGATAAAGTGGCCGAAGGCCGCCCCTGGATTTGGCGCCCCGCTTTCTTCGGTGCCTTTGCTACGGTAGATTCAGCCTTGGTGGAGAAAGGTTTCCACGTGGTCTACTACGACCTGACCCACCAGTACGGCAGTCCGAAGGCAATGCAGGCGGCCAACGAGTTCTACCGCGTGATGACCAAGTACTATAAACTGAGCAAGAAAGTGACCCTCGAAGGGTTCAGTCGCGGAGGTTATTGCGCCCTCAACTGGGCCTCTCAGAACCCCTCAAAAGTGGCTTGCATCTACGTGGATGCGCCGGTGTGCAACATCGAGAGCTGGCCTTCGCGCAAGGAGACGAAGCTTTGGGGCGATTTCCTGCAGGAATGGGGCCTCAGCGAGGAGGAGATGAGCAACTTCCACGGCAACCCCATCGAGCATACCGACTCGATTGCACTGCATCAGATTCCGGTGGTGGCGGTGTGCGGACTGGCGGATCAGGTGGTTCCCTTCAAGGAGAACTTCCAGGTATGGCAGAAGCGTTTCGAGAAGCAGGGCGGTCGTGTCTTCCTGATTACCAAGAAGAAATGCGATCACCATCCGCATAGTTTGACCGACCCGACACCGGTGGTCGACTTTATTCTGAAAGCGAATGCCACAGAGCCGCAGAAACCCGCTCGCAGCAGTCGCTTACGACTGAAATAAAAGGCGTATTAACTTTCTATTTAGCAAAAGAATAGCTATCTTTGCGCCCCGAAACAAGAGAACAATATAAAGATAAAATAGATAGACTATGAGTTTACAATGTGGAATCGTAGGCCTACCGAACGTAGGTAAATCAACCCTTTTCAACTGCTTGTCGAATGCCAAAGCACAAGCGGCCAACTTCCCGTTCTGTACCATCGAACCGAACGTGGGTGTCATCACTGTACCCGATGAGCGCTTGAACAAACTGGCGGAACTGGTTCACCCGGGACGCATCGTCCCCACCACGGTGGAGATTGTAGATATCGCCGGCTTGGTGAAAGGTGCCAGCAAGGGCGAAGGCTTGGGTAATAAGTTCTTGGCAAACATCCGCGAAACGGATGCCATTCTGCATGTACTCCGCTGCTTTGACGACGAGAACGTGACGCACGTGGACGGTAGCGTCGACCCGGTGCGCGATAAGGAGATTATCGATACGGAGCTGCAGTTGAAGGACTTGGAGACCATCGAGAGTCGTATTCAGCGCGTTCAGAAACAGGCGCAGACCGGCGGCGACAAACAGGCGAAACAGACCTACGAGGTGCTGGTGAAATATAAAGAGGCATTGGAGCAGGGCAAATCGGCTCGTACGGTGCAGTTTGAGAGCAAGGATGAGCAGAAGATTGCGCACGACTTGTTCCTCCTCACTTCCAAACCGGTGCTGTATGTCTGCAACGTGGACGAGGCCAGTGCGGTGACGGGCAACGCTTATGTGGAGCAGGTGCGCGAGGCCATCAAGGAGGAAGGTGCCGACTTGCTGGTGGTGGCTGCCAAGATTGAGTCGGAGATTGCGGAGCTGGAGACTTACGACGAGCGTAAGATGTTCCTCGATGAGATTGGCTTGGAGGAGTCGGGCGTCAGTCGTCTGATTAAGCATGCCTACGCATTGCTCAACCTCGAGACCTTTATCACCGCCGGTGAGATGGAGGTGAAGGCTTGGACTTACCAGAAGGGCTGGAAGGCTCCGCAGTGTGCGGGTGTCATCCACACCGACTTTGAGAAGGGCTTTATCCGTGCCGAGGTCATCAAATATGAGGACTACTTGAAATATGGATCGGAAGCTGCGGTTCGCGAGGCCGGAAAACTGGGCGTCGAGGGCAAAGAGTATGTCGTTCAGGACGGCGACATCATGCATTTCCGCTTCAACGTATAACGAATATAGCAGGGGAAGGGTGTCGGGAAAGGACGACGCCCCTCCCCTTTCTTAAACCATCCAATTCCTTGAATAACCACTTCAATCACGCAAGAAGATGAACGCAACTCTGTTCTCGATTCTTTGGAATCCCCACATCGACTTCCTGACACTGGGAAGTTTTCAAATCAGATATTACTCTCTTTGCTGGATGATAGGCCTCATCATTGCCTACCTTCTGGTGAAACGTCAATATGCGCAGCAAAAGTTGAGCGAGAAGGCTTTCGACCCGCTCTTTCTCTACTGCTTCCTCGGTATCCTGATTGGCGCGCGCCTCGGCCACTGCCTTTTCTATGACCCCGATACTTACCTGGCTCACCCGCTGAGCATCATCTCTCCGTTCCGTCAAACAGCCAACGGACTGAAGTTTACGGGCTACGAGGGACTGGCCAGCCACGGGGGTACACTGGGTTTGATGATTGCACTCTGGCTCTACGTACGGAAGACGAAGGTGAACATCCTGCGTGTGCTGGACAATATCGCCATCGCCACCCCGATTACCGCTTGCTTCATTCGCTTGGGCAACCTGATGAACTCGGAGATTGTGGGCATGCCCACCCAATTGCCTTGGGGCTTTATCTTCGCCCGCAACGGAGAGGATTTCGCGCGTCACCCGGCGCAGCTCTACGAGGCCATCGCCTACCTGATTATCTTCTTCATCGGCGAATGGCTCTATAAGAAATATCCGCAGAAAGTGGGCTCCGGCTTCTTCTTCGGATGGTGCCTCACCGCCATCTTCACCTTCCGCTTCTTTGTGGAGTTTGTGAAGGATGTGCAGGTGGATTTCGAGCACAACATGGTGCTCAACATGGGCCAATGCCTCAGCATTCCGTTCATTATCATCGGCATCATATTCCTGGTGGGCAACGCATGGATTAAGCGACTGGAGGAGAAGAAGTAGCACTCCCCTTCCGTCCGTGTTCACTCGGGTTCTCTCCGTAGTAGCGTTTGAACACCTCCCGGAAATACTTGGCATCACAGAAGCCGCACAGATCGGCCACTTCAGAGACACTATAGCCCTCCTGCAACAGTTGCGAAGCGCGGTGCAAGCGCACCAGGCGGATATGTTCGGAGGGCGCGTGACCGGTCAGCGCTTTCAACTTGCTGTAGAAGGCGGTGCGACTCATGTGATGGAGTTCGCAGAGGCGGTCGACATTAAACTCCGCCTGCTGCATCCGCTCCTCGATACAGCGGTTCACCTCCTTGACAAAGTCCCAATCCCGGCGCTGCAAAACATCGGTGGGCGGCTCTGCCGGAAGTGATTCGGGAGAGGCAAACTTGCGACGCAAGCGCTCCCGATTCTGCAGCAGATTGGCCATGCGGGCCTTCAAGACAGCCGGCGCAAAAGGCTTTGTCAGATAGTCGTCAGCCCCCACCGAAAGTCCCTTGAGCTGGTATTTCTCGTCATTCAGCGCCGTCAGCAGCACCACCGGCAGGTGCGAGGTTGCAAAGTTCTGCTTCAAAGCAGCACAGAGTCGGTCGCCACTCATCTCGGGCATCAGGACATCCGACAGCACCAAGTCGGGCGCAAACTCCTCCACCACCGCCAAAGCCTCCTTGCCATTCGCCGCTTCCTTCACTTCATAAACGTCACTCAGACAATGCGCCAGGTAATGACGCAACTCCTCATGATCCTCCACAAGAAGGACGCGTGGACGAGATGCAGAATGTTCAGTATTAGCAGAAGAAGCAGAATC
>CAYSOW010000001.1:0-5698 GCA_964432715.1 uncultured Bacteroides sp. | reverse complement strand
CATTTCCCTCCACAAATTGTGCTTTATGCAGCAACAACGCGCGCTTTCCTTGCGGGAACAAGAGCTGCACCGTCGTGCCTTCCTCCAAACGACTCTCCACACGTACCGAGCCCCCATGAAGACTTGCATACTTCTGCACCAGCATCAAGCCGATACCCGAACCGGGCACCCTGCCATTCACACTGTTACGCCCACGGAAGAAAGTACGGAAAAGCTTCTTCTGCTCCTCCGGCGGGATACCGCTACCGGTGTCAGTCACCCGAATCCCCCACTCTTTTCGAACCGTGAAAGCCGTCAGTGTCACCGTGCCGCCCGGGCAACTGTATTTAAAGGCATTCGAGAGCAAATTCTTCAGCATGGAATCCATCTTCTCCCTGTCGAACCAAACAAGCAACGGCTGCGCCAAAGGCACGAAACAAAGCGTCAGGGAGTGCGCCTCCGCCAACGGAAGGAAAGTCTCGTAAATCTCCTGCAAATAAGCATTCAGCTCGCGTTGCGTCACGCGCAACTCACAGCCATACGACTCCGCCCGCTCATAAGTCATCAGGCGGTCGACCAGCTGCAACATGCTATCCACCTGCTTCAAGGCCAGACGCACCTGCTGCACGCCCTCCTTCCGAAGCGGTTCCTGCGCCAGCAACTCCTCCATCGGTGCCTTTACCAGCGTCAGCGGCGTACGAATCTCATGCGCCGTCTGTAAGTAGAACTGTCGTCGCTCCTCCGCCTGCCGTTTCTGACGACGCAAGCGAGACACGCGCAACAAGAAACAGACAGCACCCACTGCCAACATCAGATAGATTGCATAAGCCCAGAAAGAGGCCCAGGGCGCCGGACGCATCGTCAGCGCCAAGCGACGCTCATCGAGCACCCGGTAAGGCTCCTCCTTCGAGAGTGCCCGCATCTCCAGCGTGTAATGCCCGGCCGGCAGATTCTGTACAAAGAGATGACCATCCGCAGAAGGTGGGCTCCACGGCCCTTTCAGCTCCTTGATGCGCCACGAATAGAGCACATTCGACGGATAGTCATAGTTGATGGAAGCCATCTCCAGCGAGAAAGTACGTTGGCGGTGCGAGAGCACCAAAGAGGCCACCGAATCCAACTCCTGCGTCAAGGGAGAGCCCGGCTCACCCGGATAGGTCGACTGATACGAAAGCGACAAGTTGCGCAACAACAGTCGCGTTGGCTCCTCCTTCGGCAACTGCATGGAGAGCGGGAAGCAAACCGCCCCGTTGGTACCACCGAACACCACCCGATTCCCCTGATAGATGGTAGCTGCCCCCGTATTGAAGCAGGTAGTCACCAACCCCCGGTCGCCCGTCCAGTTAGAGAAAACGCCCTGTTTCGGCGAGAAAAGCGAAAGGCCGCACTTGGTTCCCAGGAAGAAATCGCCCTTCCCGTTGGGTACCATCGCATAAATCTGATTGGTCAGCAAGGCCGAGTTTTCCTTGTGGTAATGGCGTAACGTACGCCGCAAGCGTGCCTGATAGAGGAAGAGTCCCGCCCCTTTCGTTGCCACATAGAGCGAATCACGCCCCACCGGATAGAGCGCTGTCACAGAGAGCGGCTTCTCCGTCAGCCGAATCGGTTGGATACTCCCCGACCCTCGCTGCAACAGAAAGAGTCCCTGCTCCGTTCCCACCCAGAGCGAGAGCGAATCACGTTCGGCCAGCGTCACCACCTGCGAGAGTCCCTCGTAGCAACGCACCTCATGCGTAGCGGGGTCAATCGACTTCAGGTTCCGGTCGCCACCCGACCAGATAACGCCGCGTTGATCACGGTAAAGTTCGTAGATATACTGATTCATCGACATCTCCTGACAATAGATAGGTGCCAGTTTACCGCCGCCCCGCTCCGCTTTCTGCAACTGGTAGATACCCGAGGCCAAACCACCCGCCCAAACCAAACCGGGACGCACCTCACAAAGCGTCAAGAAGATGTGATTACCCTTCTGATGAGGGTCGAAACTACTGAAGAACGACTGCCACGTGCGCTCTTTCGTGCGGTAGAGACTGATGCCGTTGGCGGTGGCAAACCAGAGGTCGCCGTCGCTATCCTCCAACACATCATGAATCCGGTCGTTGATCAGCGACTGCGGGTTGCGTCGCCCGTGGCGAATCGACTGATAAGCCGTATAAGAAGGGTCTTGCACCGTCACGCCGGCATCAAAACAAGCCATCCAGAGCCGCTTCCGCTCATCCACGTAAAGGTCGCGCAAGTTGTTGGCATTCATCCCGTTGGCACTGTTGTAATCCGCCTCCAGATAGGGCGCCAGCACCCCCTTATCGAGTTGTAATCCATAGACCCCCTTGCCACCCGTGGCCAGCAACAGCAGCGATGCATCGCGCAGAACCATCTGATGCACCTCCGTATCCTCCAGACTCCCCTGCAAAGGCACAAAGGCATCGCGGTTCACCTCATAGAGCAACACCCCCGCCTTGAAGTTGGCCATTGCCAAACGACCGGAGGCAGCATGATAGAAGAGCTCGTCCACCCGACTGTCCACCTGTGCCAACGCCCGGCGTTCCACCTTCACGAAACCCTTCGGCGTCCGTCGCCAAAGCGCCACACCACGCTCCGTACCCACCGCCAACAGCGAGTCGGACAACGCCTCCACCGCCGTCACCGGAGCCTTCCACGGCGCCGCAAAAGAGCGTACACTCCCCGATTGCAACGCAAGCACCGTGGCCCGTTGCGACGTGAAGAGCCACAACTCATCGTGTGCCCCCATCCAAGCATAGACAGGCTCCTCGCCCGCCCCACGCTGATGAGCAAGTTGAGCAGAATAAACATAAGGAATCCACGCATCCGTGCGTCGGTCGTAGTGCAGAATCTCCCCCTCGCGGCTCACCAGCCAAGGCAGTTGCTGCGCATCGAGTAAGAGCGTCATCGTCTCCGGAGTCGCATCAAACGCATCCGTCCATGGATAACGCTTCACCGCGTGCCCGTCGTAACGGTCCATCCCCTCGGAAGTTAAAAACCACAAGTAACCCTGTCGATCCTTTTGAATGCGGTAGATACGGTGACTGCTCAAGCCCTCTTCCACCCCCAGATAACGGTAGGTCTGGGCAGAGATGCACAAAGGAAAGAGAAAGACGAGAAGCCAAGGCAACAGACGCCCCTTCCCGCCCCTGATAAATTGTGTTCGGTTGGTCATAGGTTGTTATTAAAGTCCACGGGCGAAAATAATAAATTTCTACGAAAACAACAGTAGAAACGGAGAAAAGTTCAGAAATTTATTACCTTTGTAAGACAATTTAAAAGACCATGAAAAGAATGCGTAATCCATTTAAACTATTGAAACAGCGCTATCAGGAGCTGATGCACAACGAAGCCCTGAAGCAGAAACTCTATATCATCATCTTCGAAGCCGACACCTTTTGGGGCAAGGCATTCGATGTAGCCCTCATCGGCTGTATCCTGCTCAGTGTGTTGATTGTCATTCTGGAGAGCCTCAACTCCATCCCACCCCAGTTCTCGTTTGCGCTGGAGATTCTGGAGTATGTCTTCACCGCCTTCTTCACCTTCGAGTATGTGGTACGTCTCTACTGTTCGCCCAAGCCGAAACAATATGTCTTCAGTTTCTTCGGTATGGTCGACCTGCTCGCCACGCTGCCCGTCTACTTGAGCTTCTTCCTGCCCGGCAGTCGTTACTTCCTGATTATCCGTACCTTCCGACTCATTCGGGTGTTTCGCGTCTTCAAGCTCTTCTCCTTCCTGGCCGAAGGCAACTTGCTGCTGCGCTCCCTGCGTCAGAGTTTCAACAAGATTCTGGTGTTCTTCTTCTTTGTCGTGATTATGGTAGTCTCCATCGGCACCCTGATGTATATGATTGAGGGCGGCCAGGAAGGCACCAGTTTCAATAACATCCCCAACAGCATCTATTGGGCCATCGTCACCATGACCACCGTAGGCTACGGCGACATCACCCCGGTGACCGGCATCGGACGCTTCCTCTCGGCCGTCGTAATGCTGCTGGGATACACCATCATCGCTGTGCCCACCGGCATTGTATCGGCCTCGATGATAGACGAAGGCAACAAGCGAAAGAGCAAGCGTGTATGCCCTCACTGCGGCCGCAAAGGACACGACGAAAGTGCCAGTTTCTGCAAATATTGCGGTCAGTCTTTAACCGATAAGAAGTAAAAAAGGTTATCTTTGCACTGAATTTAAAACAGGAGACAATAGCTATGGCGAATGATGTGGTGCTGACCCCCATGATGAAACAATATTTTGAGCTGAAAAGTAAACACCCCGACGCGGTGTTGCTCTTCCGCTGCGGTGACTTCTACGAGACTTACTCGGAGGATGCCATTACGGCTGCCGACATTCTGGGGATTACCCTGACTCGCCGCGCCAACGGACAGGCACGCACGGTAGAGATGGCGGGATTTCCTTATCATGCCCTCGATACCTATCTGCCCAAACTGGTTCGGGCGGGCAAGCGTGTGGCCATTTGCGACCAGCTGGAGGACCCGAAGACCACGAAGAAGCTGGTGAAACGCGGCATCACGGAACTGGTGACGCCGGGTGTTTCCATCAATGATAACGTACTGAACAACAAGGAGAACAACTTCCTGGCGGCGGTACATTTCAACAAGAATCAACGCGGCATCGCCTTCCTTGATATCTCCACCGGCGAGTTCTTCACGGCGGAGGGCAACGCGGCCTATATCGACAAACTGATGAACAGTTTTTCGCCCAAGGAGGTGCTGGTGGAACGCGGCAAACGGGCGCAGCTCCACGAGGAGTGCACCGGCAAGTACTTTATCTTCGAACTGGAGGATTGGGCCTTCAACGAACAGAATGCACGCAACAAACTGCTGAAACAGTTTGAGACGAAGAACCTGAAGGGTTTCGGTGTGGAGCATCTCCCCAACGGAGTGACCGCCGCCGGAGCCATCTTACAATATCTGGAGATTACACAACACACGCAGACTCCGCACATCACGCATCTTTCGCGCATTGATGAGGATCGCTACGTGCGTCTGGATAAATACACCATCCGCAACCTGGAACTGATTGACAGCATGATGGCGGAGGGCAACAGTTTGCTGAGTGTCCTCGACAAGACGGTGAGCCCGATGGGTGCCCGTTTGTTGCGCCGCTGGATGGTCTTTCCGCTGCGTGAGGTGGAGAAGATTAACCAACGCCTGGATGTGGTGGAGTATTTCTTCCGCGAACCGGCGCTGAAGTCGGAGATTGAGGAGAAGCTGCGTCTGGTGGGCGACTTGGAGCGCGTGGTTTCCAAAGCGGCCGTCGGACGAATCAGTCCCCGGGAGGTGGTGCAACTGCGCCTGGCGCTGGAGGCCATCGAACCCATCAAACAGATGTGCGAGGCGAGCGATAACGAGCAACTGAAGAGCATCGGTAAACACCTGGCGCTCTGTGCCGATATCCGCGACCGCATCGCCCGCGAGATTGCCAACGACCCGCCGTTGATGGTCAACAAGGGCGGCGTGATTCGCGACGGTGTGAATGCCGAACTCGATGAGCTGCGTCAGTTGGCTTACTCCGGAAAAGATTATCTGCTGAAGATTCAGCAGCGGGAGAGTGAGGAGACGGGCATCCCGAGCTTGAAAATCGGCTATAACAACGTCTTCGGATACTATATCGAGGTGCGCAACACGCACAAAGAGAAGGTGCCGCAGGAGTGGATTCGCAAGCAGACACTAGCCAATGCCGAACGCTATATCACACA